>NZ_JAYSBG010000355.1:0-3481 GCF_041915505.1 Rhodoblastus sp.
CGAACAGCCACGACAAAACCAGCCATGACAGCAGGGCGATCAGCATGGGGCGTCCATGGGGCGGCGTCCGGAAGGCGTCAGGCGGACAGGCCCTCCAATTCGTCGATCAGCCCCTCGATCATCGACAGGCCGATCGCCCAGAACGCCGGATCGCGGGCGTCGAGCCCGAAGGGCGCCAGCAGCTCGGAATAATGTTTGGAGCCGCCCGCCGCGAGCAAAGCGAAATATTTCTCCACAAAGCCCGGCTCGGCCTTCTGATAGACGCCATAAAGCGAATTCACCAGGCAATCGCCAAAGGCATAGGCGTAGACATAGAAAGGCGAGTGGATGAAATGCGGGATATAGGCCCAGAAGGTCTCATAGCCCGGCATCAGCTCGATCGAGGGACCGAGGCTCTCGGCCTGCGCCTCCATCCAGAAGGCGCAGATCTGCTCCGCGGTCAGCTCGCCCTGTCGGCGCTCCTCGTGCAGCCGCCGCTCGAAACTGTAGAAGGCGATCTGCCGCACCACCGTGTTGAGCATGTCCTCGACCTTGGAGGCGAGCAAAGCCCGGCGCTCGCGCGGCTCTCTGGCCTCGGCCAGCAGCGCCCGGAAGGTCAGCATTTCGCCGAACACCGAGGCGGTTTCGGCCAGAGTGAGCGGCGTCGGCGCCATCAGCGGGCCATTGGGCGCGGCCAACACCTGATGCACGCCATGACCGAGTTCATGGGCCAAAGTCATGACGTCGCGCGGCTTGCCCTGATAATTGAGCAGCACATAGGGGTGAACCGAGGGCGTGGTCGGGTGCGAAAAGGCGCCCGGCGCCTTGCCGGGACGCACGGGGGCGTCGATCCAGCGCCCGTCGAAGAATTTCTGCGCGATTTCGGCCATGCGCGGCGAAAAGGCGCGATAGGCGCCGAGCACCGCCGCGCGCGCCTGCGCCCAGTCATAGGTCGTCTTGGGGGCGTCGGGCAGCGGCGCGTTGCGGTCCCAATGGCGCAGCTTCTCCTTGCCGAACCAGCGCGCCTTCAACTTGTAATAGCGATGCGAGAGGCGCGGATAGGCCGCCCGCACCGCCGCGACCATGGCGTTCACCACCTCCGGCTCGACGCGGTTGGAAAGATGCCGCGCCTCGGCGACATCGCGGAAGCCGCGCCAGGTGTCGGAGATTTCCTTGTCCTTGGCCAGGACATTGGAGATCAAGGCGAACACACGCAGATTGGCCTTGAGCGTCGCCGCAATGGCCTGCGAGGCCTTTTCGCGCGTCTTTTCGTCCGGGTCCTGGAACAGGTTGAGCGCAGGCTCGAGCGTCATTTCGACGCCGTCGATCTCGAAGCGCAGCGAGGCGATGGTCTCATCGAACAGGCGATTCCAGGCGGAATGGCCGGTGACGGATTTCTCATGGAACAATTGCTCGATGCGGTCTTCGAGCTGATGGGGCTTTTCCTCGCGCAGATCCTCGACCCAGGGCCGGTAATGCGACAGGGGCGCCTGTTCCAGCGCCTTGGCCAGTTTGGCGTCGTCGAGCCGGTTCAGCTCAAGCTGGAAGAACAGCAGGTCGGTCGAGGCGGCGGTGATCTTCTCCTGCGCGTCGCCATAAAATTTGGCCCGCGCCGGATCAATGGTGTTCTCCGCATAGGACAGCCCGGCGAAGGACATGATTTTCGTGATCAGATCATCGATCGCCTCATAGCGCGCGATGGCTTCGTAAAGCCGTTGCGGCGCGTCCGGGCCATCGAGCAGGGCGGCGAGACCGCCGCGATAGCAGGCGGCGAATTCGCGGCATTCGTGAGCCGCCCGCTTGAGATCCTCTGCGAAACGCGGGCTGTCTAGCCCCTCATAGAGGTCGTCGAGCCGCCAGTTCGGCAGATTCTCGGCCGGGGCGGCGCCGGTCGACGCGCTGTTGCGGGCAAGGCGGGCGGACGGATCGATCATGGAGCGGCGAGGCCTCCGGGTGAATTTCCAAACGACCCCACCTTATTGGCGCGGGGCGGCGCCGATCAACCCGATCTTGCAAATGGGGCGCGTTAACACCGCATTTACCGTAATGGCGCAGCATGTCGGTCAGCGGCGAGGCGGCACGGCGCAACCAGCGCGACGGCCCAGCGAAAGACAAGAAATGACATCGACCATCCTGATCGCCGACGACGACCCGGTTCAGCGCCGCCTGCTGGAGGCGATGGCGCGCCGTTTCGGCTATCAGGCGGAATGCGTCGAGGGCGGCGAGGCCGCGCTTGCGCGCCTTCAGGCCGCCGATAAGATCCATATCGACCTATTGATCCTCGATCTGGTGATGCCCGACCTCGACGGCATGGGCGTGCTGTCGCAGATGCGCGAGCGCAAGATCGCCACGCCGGTCATCGTGCAGACCGCCCATGGCTCGATCGAGGCCGTGATTTCGGCCATGCGCGCCGGCGCGCTCGATTTCGTGGTCAAGCCGGTCGGGGCCGAGCGCCTGCAGATCTCGATCAAGAACGCCCTGCGCTTCGACGCGCTCGAAGGCGAAATCCGCCGCATCGGCCGCAAGGCGACCGGCAATCTGACCTTCCGCGACATTCTGTCGCGCGGCGAGGAAATGGGCCGCGCCATCCGGCTCGGCGAGCGCGCCGCCAAATCCAATATTCCGGTGCTGATCGAAGGCGAATCGGGCGTCGGCAAGGAATTGATGGCCCGCGCCATCCAGGGCGCCTCGGACCGGCGCGGCAAGGCCTTCGTCACCGTCAATTGCGGCGCCCTGCCGCAAAATCTGGTCGAATCCATCCTGTTCGGCCACGAGAAAGGCGCCTTCACCGGCGCCACCGAGAAACATTCCGGCAAATTCGTCGAGGCCAATGGCGGCACTTTGTTTCTGGACGAAGTCGGCGAATTGCCGCTGGAGACCCAGGTCAAGCTGCTGCGCGCTTTGCAGGAGGGCGAGATCGACCCGGTCGGCGCCCGCAAGCCGGTGCGCGTCGACGTCCGGCTGATTTCGGCGACTAACCAGAACCTGATCGAACAGGTGCGCCAGGGCCGTTTCCGCGAAGACCTCTATTACCGTCTCAACGTCTTCCCGATCTCGCTCCCGCCGCTGCGGGCGCGCCGCGCCGACATTCCCGATCTCGCGCGGCGGTTTCTGGCCCGATTCAGCGCCGAGGAGGGCAAGCGAATCCGCGGCCTCTCCGCCGAGGCGATGGCGATGCTCTCGACCTATGACTGGCCGGGCAATGTCCGCCAGCTCGAAAACGCCATGTTCCGCGCCGTGGTGCTGGCCGATGGCGACGAGCTGACAGTGGCCGAATTTCCCCAGATTGCCGCCCATGTCGATGGATTCGACATCCGCGTGCCCCCCGCCCCGCCGCCGGTCGGCCAGCGCGAGGTTCAACGCGAGATCGTCCGAATCGAAATGCGCGACCCCAATGTGCTGAAACTGCTCGATGAGAACGGCGACGTCCAGCGGCTGGAAGCGCTGGAGGAAAAGGCGATCCGCTTCGCGCTGGCGCATTATCGCGGCCAGATGTCGGAAA
>NZ_JAYSBG010000356.1:0-3473 GCF_041915505.1 Rhodoblastus sp.
ACCAACTGAGCTACTCCCCCGCTCGACCGCGACGCTGCTGCATCGATCGGAGGCCTGCGAATTAAGACAGCCGCGCCGGCAAGTCAAGCGCTGTTATGGCGATTTCGTGAAGCGCCTTGCGCGCCCTCGCGCACAGCGGTCGCGCGCGTCTCAGAACGAGCGGCTCGCGAGCCGCCATTGCGCCATTTGCGTGGACGTCACGATGTGAATCGAATTGGACGAAATCCGTTCGGCGAAACGGATCAGGTCGCGGCTGACCCCCATGCGCGCGCTGTAGCGCGCCAAGGCGCCGGCCAGCGAGCCATCGTCATAGACGCGATGCGGCGACGATTCGAATCCGCCATCGGACGTATTGGCGAACATGCGGTGAATGCCCAGCGAGGTCCCGCGCGGCGCGACCCGCTTCACGCCGCCCATGAAGGCGTAGACGCAGGCCGACAGGCATTGACGGGCGACGACGGTGGCGGCGCCGATTCGCCGGAAGATCTGGCCCAGCTCCATCGAGGCGACGACATAGCCGCCCTGCGAATTGATCAGAACCACCGTCCGCAAATCGCGGTCGCCCGCGTTTTCGCGCAGGAACTCGATGAATTCCTCCGGGGTCGAATTGCTGATCTGGCCCTGGGCCACGATCACGCGCGGACAATGGCCCCGGCATTCGGCGCCATAGCCGACGCTCTGCAAATGGAATTCCATCGCGTGCGCGCCGCCCGCCAGCAGCGCGACGAGGCCGCAGGCGGCCAAAGCCACGGCGACAAAACGCGAAAGATCCCGAATCTTTCCTGCCGACATCGGCCTTCCCCGGCAATTGGTGGGCGGTGACGGGCTCGAACCGCCGACCCTCTCGGTGTAAACGAGATGCTCTACCAACTGAGCTAACCGCCCAAATGACGCGCGCGGCGGATTTCCGCCGGCTGCTCCGGCTCTTAAAACGACGCGCCCGCGCTTGCAAGAACGAAAGCGCAGGCGCGATTTCACCGGCGAAGCGGCCCCTCGCCGGTGATCCATGGCGATCCCTCGGGCGGCGGGCGTTCCGCCAGCCGCCAAGGCGATTACTTGTTGACGACGTCCTTGAGCTGGGCGCCGGGCTTGAAGCGGACGCTCTTGGAGGCGGGAATTTCGATTTCCGCGCCCGTCGCCGGATTGCGACCCTTGCCGGCGGCGCGGGTCTTCACGGAAAACGTGCCGAAGCCGACGAGGCGGACTTCCTCACCCTTCTGCAGCGCATTGGTGATGGCGGCGATGACGGCGTCCAGCGAGGCGCCGGCGGCGGCCTTGGACTGTTCCGTCGCTTCCGCGACCGCGTCGATCAATTCGGCTTTGTTGGTCATATGAACTTCCCTGGTTTGAAGGGCGCGTCTCCTCCGACAACGCCTGATGACTGACCGCGTCGCGCCCCGACGCCGCGGTAATTCGATTTTCCATCGAGGCGCGCAGGAATAAGGCGCCGTTCCGGCCGCCGCAACTCGAATCGCGCCGATCCGATGAGGCCACTTTCTGATTGTATGCCCTGTAAATCAAGGGATTCCGCGCGAACGGGGCCGAAAAACCCCGAAAAATGGCCGACTTTTCGTGCAAAAGCCGCTGTGCGACGCAAAAAAGCCGGGACGCAAGGCGTCCCGGCCGGTATTTTCGCGCTGAAGGCGCTGTTATCGAGATATTCGAAACGGCAGCCGCGTCAATGCGCCACGACGCCGACCGCCTCGTCCTCGACTCCCGCCGTTTCCGGCTTGACCGCGCCCTCCTCCCAGGAAATCGGCTCCGGCATGCGCAGCAGCGCATGACGCAGAACCTCTTCCATCCGGGAAACCGGCACGATTTCGAGGTTGTTCTTCACCGATTCCGGAATATCCACCAGGTCCTTGGCGTTGTCTTCCGGGATCAGCACCTTCTTCAGCCCGCCGCGCAAGGCCGCGAGCAGCTTTTCCTTCAGGCCGCCGATCGGCAGGACCCGGCCGCGCAGGGTGACCTCGCCGGTCATGGCGATGTCGCGGCGCACCGGAATGCCGGTCATGATCGAGACGATCGCGGTGGCCATGGCCACGCCGGCGGACGGGCCGTCCTTGGGCGTCGCGCCTTCCGGCACGTGGACATGGATGTCACGCCGCTCGAACACCGGCGGCTCGATGCCGAAATCCACCGCGCGGGAGCGCACATAGGACGCCGCCGCCGAGATCGATTCCTTCATCACGTCGCGCAGGTTGCCAGTGACCGTCATGCGGCCCTTGCCGGGCATCATGACGCCTTCGATCGTCAGCAATTCGCCGCCGACCTCGGTCCAGGCCAGGCCGGTGACCACGCCGACCTGATCCTCCAGCTCCGCCTCGCCATAGCGATAGCGCGGCACGCCGAGATAGGTTTCGACATTGTCCTCGGTGACGACGACCTTGTCGATCTTCGGCTTGGAGAGCAGGATCTCCTTCACCGCCTTGCGGGCGAGATTGGAGATTTCGCGCTCCAGATTGCGCACGCCGGCCTCGCGGGTGTAGCGCCGGATGATCTTGGTCAGCGCCGCATCCTCGATCGACCATTCCGTCGGGCTGAGCCCATGCTTCTTGGTCGCCGCGGGAATCAGGTGCTTGCGCGCGATCACCGCCTTTTCATCTTCGGTATAGCCGGCGATGCGGATGATCTCCATGCGGTCCATCAACGGCGCCGGAATGTTCAGCGTGTTGGCGGTCGTCACGAACATCACATTCGACAGGTCGTAGTCCACTTCAAGATAATGATCGTTGAAGGTGGCGTTCTGTTCCGGGTCAAGCACCTCCAGCAGCGCCGAGGACGGATCGCCGCGGAAATCCTGGCCCATCTTGTCGATCTCATCGAGCAGGAAGAGCGGATTGGAGGTCTTGGCCTTGCGCATCGACTGGATCAGCTTGCCGGGCATGGAGCCGATATAGGTCCGGCGATGGCCGCGGATCTCGGCCTCGTCGCGCACGCCGCCGAGCGACATGCGGACGAATTCGCGTCCCGTGGCCTTGGCGATCGACTTGCCGAGCGAGGTCTTGCCGACGCCCGGAGGGCCGACGAGGCACAGGATCGGGCCCGTCAACTTGTTGGCGCGGCTCTGCACGGCCAGATATTCGACAATGCGATCCTTGACCTTGTCCAGACCGTAATGCTCGGCGTCGAGCAACTCCTGCGCCGAATTCAGGTCCTTCTTGATCTTGGAGCGCTTGTTCCACGGGATGGAGACCAGCCAGTCGAGATAATTGCGCACGACCGTGGCTTCCGCCGACATGGGCGACATCTGCCGCAGCTTCTTCAACTCGGCCATGGCCTTGTCGCTGGCTTCCTTGGACAGCTTGGTCTTCTTGATCTTGTCCTCGAGTTCCGAGAGATCGTCCTTGCCGTCCTCGTCGCCCAGCTCCTTCTGAATGGCCTTCATCTGCTCATTCAGATAATATTCGCGCTGGGTCTTCTCCATCTGCCGCTTGACGCGCGTGCGGATGCGCTTCTCGACCTGGAGGACC
>NZ_JAYSBG010000357.1:0-3471 GCF_041915505.1 Rhodoblastus sp.
CGCATTTCGCTGGGCTTGGCCTCGGCGGAAGCGGCGAGGTCGCGCAGGCGGGCGTAAATGTCGGTCGGCATGGAACGGGATCCCGAAATTTTTCGGATAAGCCCACGCTAGCCGAGCTTTATTGACACATCATTAACCATGGCGAAGGATTAATGGGAACGGGGCCTTCGCAGTCCTGATTTTTAACGAATGCGCCCTTTGATTTTTTTCGGCACGCGCGCTGGATCGATTCGGCGGGCGGCCGGTCGAGGACGAGAGCCATGGGCGAAATCGTGCCATTCCGCCGCGAAATGCGGCCCCGCATCGCAGCCGTTCCGCAGGACGGCCCGGCGCAGATTCTGTTCTTCCTGGGCGTTCGCTACGAGCGTCACGACGACGGCCCGGACGGGCCGCGCAAGCGCGATCCGGCCGGCGCGACGCCGCGCCGCCAGCGGCGCAGAAAGCGCGCGTAACCGAACCGTCAAGGCGCCGGCTTTTCCACCGCGCATTCGAAGGCGCCGCGCGCGGCCGCCGCCGCCTCGTAATCGCCCTCCCGCAAGCCGAGCACCCGATAGACCGCAAATCCCCTGGCGCCGGGAGAGACCAGCCGCAACAGGTCGTCGGCGTCCTTGTCGGCGCTAGCCTGATCCGGATTGTCCGCCGCCGCGCCAGTGTCCGGCGCCGCATCCTCGGCGTCGGCCTGGGCCTGGGTCACGATACGGATATTGAACCGCCCATGCGGCGTCTGCCGGTCATTGGTGGAATAGATCACAGCCCCGTCGGAGAGCCGGACCGAGACGGAAGTCGGATGGTCGCCATCGGCCCTCGCGCGCAGGCGCAACGGGCCCCGGGCGAGGTCGAACCGGCAGATCGCGAGCGCCGCGAACGGGTCGGCGAAGCGCGGCCCGCCCGACTCGGCCGCCGCCCGCGCGACAAGCTCCTTTTCGCCCGGTTGCAGCGGCAGCGCGAGGGCGCGAAAGGCGGAATTGGGCGCCAGCGCCGGCATCGCCAGCACCGCCAGCAGATGCAGCGCGACAGCGCCCAGCAGGGCGCCGAGAATCCAGGGAACGACGCCGATGGCGCGGTCGAGTCGGGACAGGCGCGGGCTCATGAACAGGCGCCCCGCGTAATCTCCGGCAGGACGAGGCCCTCATAGGCGCCGGCGACGGCGCTGCTGGTCAGTTGATAGGCCCGCAGTACGAGAATGAACCGGCTCTTTTCGCCGAGCGGCAGCCAATTGCCCGGCCGCGCCTCGCGGGAGGCGTCGATGGCGAAGCCGCCGTCGGAATCGCGCAGCAAAGCGGCGGAGGTCAGGCCGTAGCGGCCGGCGGCGTTGGGGCGCAGGCGGCCGTCGACGTCATAGGCGCTGAGCGTCCAGAACCGCGCCGAGGGCGCGCCGCCGGCAATGCGGTAATCGCAACGCGCGTCGAGCAGGGCGCCGACACTATCGGTCTTGGCGACGAAAGCCAGGCCCTCGCCGGCGCCGATCGGTAGGGTTCCGTCCACAGCGACGACGGCGCGGGCGTAGGGGTCGATTTCGGAATCACCGAGATTGGGCCAACTCGCCCAGGGCCCGATGCGAACGGCGCCGAAAGGCGGGTCGCCTTGCAGCGCCGCGATGGTCGCCGCCAGCCCGAGGGCCACGGCGGCGATGGCGGCGACAGGCAAGGCTCGCAAACCGTTCAATTTCCACCCCCGTTCCGGCCGGCCGCGCAAGCCGGACGGAAATGCGCCGTTCACGCTCGGCGAACGGCGCATTGGTGGCATAAAGCCGGATTGTCTGGCAAGGCTCTCGCGCCTTCAGTCCCGAGGATGGGCCGAAAGGCTCAGCGCCAGAAGCTCGCGGCCTTGGCCCCGAGCTCCCAGGTCGCCTCGCCCCAATGCGCGGCGCTTTCACGCAGCGACGAGGCGCGGCTCGCGATTTCCGCCCCGCCGGGAACGGCGACGCCGAACACGCGGACGCTGTCCGGTTCCGCGGCGGCGAGCGTCGATGCGGACGCCGTCGCCGCGTGGGGCGGTGTTGTCTTCGCGGCCTGGTCGACGCGGCGCGTGGACTTGGCCGCGCTTGGCGCGCCGGATCCTGGCGCCGCAGAAGCCTGCGAGACCGGGGGCAAGACCGGCGCGGGCGGGCTCACCGCCTGGGCGGCGATGTCGCCGGCGCCCGATTCGGCTTCAGGCCTGAAACTGGCGAGGCTGTTCAAGGCAGCCAATTGTTCCGGATAATAGGCCAGGCTGTGGACGCCGGAGCTTTCCTCCGGGGGCGCGAGGCGCGCCGCCGTGGTCGTCGCCGGAACCGGCGCGGGCTGCAAAGCGAGCCCGGCGTCGAGCGCCGCCAAGGCGATGGCGCCGGCGACGAAAAGGCCGGCGATCTTGACCCTGCCGGGCGGATTTGAAAAATCGTGCTGAACAATGCGGATCATGAGCGCGAGCCCCGTCGACCTCGTGACACTCTGGACGTACATTCAAAGCAGCCATTGCGGCCAAAGCGCGACCGCTTTCCGGCCAACTCATGTCGACGAAGCCGCGCGGGCAAGATCATGGTCGCAAAGTCTTTTCGGCTTTCGCCGCCTTTTCCGGGCGGGCCGTTCAGGCCCGGTTCAGACGTTCAGACTTGGTTCAGACTTGCGCGGGCAATCTGCGTCATGTCCGGAATTCGCGCGCTGGCGATGATCTCCTGCCTTTACGGGCTGTTCTCCCTCGGCGCGGGCGCCGCTTGGGCGGACGGTCCGCATTTCGGCGGCTGGCGTTTCGGCGGGCCCTATTTCGGCGGGCCGCGCTTCTGGGGACCGAGTTTCTCCGGACCGCGCTATGACGGGCCGCCCGTCTATGAGGCCGAGCCGCCGCCCCCGCCTTTGGACGCAATGCCCGACGAGCGTGTCGGCATGCCGGCAGGGCCTCCCGGCGGTCCGGGCCCCGCGCCGCCGCCCGGCCCACGCAAATGCTACAACGCCGCCGAGACCCGCGAGCGCGTCGTCAGCGCCAATCTGCGCGAGCCCTTCGCCTTGATGCGCAAGGCCTCGGCCATGACCCAGGCCGAGGCGCTGGCCGGCAAATTGTGCCGCTGGAACGATATCGATATCTACGACATCAGCCTGCTGCGCCGCGACGGCGCGCTGATCCATGTTTACATGAACGCCGCGACCGGAGCGGTCATCGGCGCCCTGAACGCGCATTGAAAGGACAAAACCGTGCGCCTTCTCGTGATCGAAGACGACAAGGATCTCAACCGCCAACTGGTCGGCGCGCTGGAGGATGCGGGTTACGCCGTGGATTCCGCGCTCGATGGCGAGGAGGGCCATTTTCTGGGCGACACCGAGCCTTATGACGCGGTGGTGCTCGATATCGGCCTGCCGAAAATGGACGGTATCGCCGTCCTCACCGGCTGGCGCGCGGCGGGCCGGGCCATGCCCGTGCTGATCCTCACCGCCCGCGACGGCTGGACCGAAAAGGTCAAGGGCTTCGACGCCGGCGCCGACGATTATGTCGCCAAGC
>NZ_JAYSBG010000358.1:0-3460 GCF_041915505.1 Rhodoblastus sp.
GACGATTCGGCTTAACCTGCGATTAATGACGCTAATATTTTCACGGAGGCTGTGGCCGATTCGCCTCAGCCCGTCTCGCGCGTCAGCTCTCTTGCGCCGCCGGGCCGGGAAGCCGCGTCAGCAAGGCGATCAGCGCGCGGTCCTGCATCAGGGCCAGGCGCTCCTTGTGGTGCAGCCATTTCACGGCGTCGTCGATGGTGTCGGCGTCGCTCAGCTTGGCCACGGCCATGGCCCGCTCCGGCGTGATGTCGCCGCGCGCGCGCGGCGCGGCCGGGGGCAGGAAGGCCTGATGCATGGCGCAGAATTCCGGGTCGGCGTGCAGCGCGCGCAGCCCGTCCGCATGGTCGTTGCCCTCGGCGGCAAGGGTTTCCGACAAGGCGTTGGCGCGGGTCGCGATCGGCGGCGGATCGCGCTCCTCCGGCGTCACCAGCAGGCCGAGCTTGCGGAAGGCGAGGCCAACCGATTTCAGCCCGGTCGACCAGGACAGAAAGATCGCCAGAATGAGGCCGGCGATGGTCGGCGACATCCAGGCGGCGAGCGAGGGCGAGATCAGAAGCGCCGCGACCAGCGAGATCACGCCCATGATGACATGGTCGCGATGGCGGCGGACGATGGATTTGAACGGCACTGATCCGTCGTCGCGGCGCTGCGGCTCCCAGCCGGTGTCGAAGCCGAACAGGATATGCATCACATGGCCGGCGTGAACCATCATCATGATCGGCGCCAGCAAAGCCGACATCACCACCTCGAACAGGGTCGAGAGTACGAGACGGATCGCCCCGCCCGCGCCGCGCCGGGTCGGGCCGTCGAACAAGGCGACGATCAGGCCGAACAATTTGGGCGCGAGCAGAACCGCCATGGTGACGATGAACAATTCCAGCGACCGTTCCGCGTCGAATCGCGGCCAGGTCGGGAACAGAGTGAAATCCTTGGAGAAATATTCCGGCCGGATATAGCTCGCCTGCAGGACGAGCACGATGCCGACCAGCAATTGGGCGAGCCAGAGCGGCGAGGCGAGATAGCCCATGATGCCGGTGGCGAAATGCTGGCGCGTCGGCCAGACCAGCCCCTTGGCCGACAGGATGCGCGAGTGCTGGAGATTGCCCTGGCACCAGCGGCGGTCGCGCGCGGCGACGTCGATCAGCGAGGGCGGGCTTTCCTCATAGGAGCCCTGCACGGCAGGCAGCATATAGACCGCATAGCCGGCGCGGCGGATCAGCGCCGCCTCGACGAAATCGTGGCTGAGGACATGGCCGCCGAAGGGCGGCTTGCCCTTGAGATGGGGCAGGCCGCAATGGGCCGCGAAGGCCTTGGTGCGGATGATGGCGTTATGGCCCCAGTAATTGCCGTCGCGGCCCATCCAGCAGGCCAGGCCGTCGGCGATGATCGGGCCATAGATGCGCGCCGCGAATTGCTGGACGCGGGCGAACAAAGTGTTGCGATTGATGATCAGCGGCAGGGTCTGGATGATGCCGGCGTCCGGGTCGGCCTCCATGGCGGCGGCGAGCGAGACGATGGCGGCGCCGGTCATCAGGCTGTCGGCGTCGAGCACGACCATCTGTTCATAGGCGCCGCCCCAGCGGGCGACGAAATCGCCGATATTGCCGGCCTTGCGCGCGGTATTTTTGGCGCGGCGGCGGTAATAGACCCGCGCCTGCGGCCCGAGCCGGCGGCGCAACGCGATAAAGGCGCGTTCCTCCGCGATCCAGATGTCGGGATCGGTGGTGTCGGAGAGAAAGAACCAGTCGAAGGCGGCGCCATGGCCGGTGGCCTCGACATCCTCGTAAATGGCCTGGAGCGCGCCGAATACGCGCGAGGCCGCCTCATTATAGATCGGCATGACCACGGCGGTGCGGACGCCGAGCTTTTCTGGCAAAGCCGGGGGCTTGGGTCGGCCGAGCAGCAAATGCAGGAAACCGACCACCGCGGCGGCGAAGGACAGCGCGATCCAGGAAAAATTGGCCAGAAACAGGACCAGCAGCACCCATTTCAGGAAGGTGATGCCGCCGACGTCGATGACGCGGTACATTTCATAGCCGCCCCAGCAGGACAAAGCGAAGCCGCCGCCGAAGGTGAGCAGGCGCGACAGCCAGGGGGCGCGGATTTTCCGGACGAAGCTGCGCCGCTCCTTGGCGGGATCGAACCGGAACAGCTTCTGCTCCGGCATGTCGAGCCGCGATTCCTCCGGCATGGCCGGGGCGAAGGAGCCTTCCGCCACGGCGGAGGGCGCGAGAGCGGAATCGGTCACGAGGTCCATCGATAGAGCCAGGTTTCGGATAAGGGCGCGCCCTGCGCCTCCAGCGTCAGGCGCATCTCGCAGGCGGTTTCGCCCGCCAGGTCGATGTCGAACTGGACATAGCAGGCCTTACGCTCGGGCGCGGGATAGGTGCGCAGGGCGGCGATCTTGCCGGGAAAAATTGTGAGATTGGCCTTGAGATCGGCCACCCGCGCCGCATCGCCGAGCGCGTCGCCGCGAAATTCCACCAGAAAGCGGCGCTGCTTGGCCGCCGCGCCGTGGCCGCCGCGCGAGCCCGACACCGCCGCGACCTGGGGCTTGGCCGGCGGCGACCAGCACCAGAACTGGCGATAGGCGAAATCCGCCTGCTGCCCCTTGAGCAGCGGGACCTTGGACCGCCAGAAGGCGATCATGTTCTGGGCGTTCTCGTTGTCCGACGGAATTTCCACCAGTTCGACGGAGCCCGGCCCCCAGTCCCCGATCGGCTCGACCCAGAGCGAGGGACGCCGCTCCCAATGCTGGGTCAGATCGTAGAAATCGTCGAAATCGCGGTTGCGCTGCAGGAAGCCGAAGCCCTTGGGGTTGCTGTCGACGAATTCGGAAATCTGCAGATTGTTGCGATTGGTGGCGGGGCGCCAGACCCATTCGCCGGCGCCGGTCAGCATTTGCAGCCCGGTCAATTCTTCCGCCGCGTCGCGCACGTCGTCGTCGCCGCGCCGGTCGAGCGGGTTGAACAGGCAGGTCGCGCTCATGGTGGCGAGGCCGTAATTTTCGAGCGCCGCGCGCGGGAACAGCGAACATTCGACATCGATGATGGTGGCGTCGCCGGGATGGAGCGTGAACCGATAGGCGCCCGCGAGGCTGTCCGAATCGAGCAGGGCGTTGATCGTCAGCGCATTGGACGAGCGGCTGGCCTTTTCGATCCAGACCGCGCGGAACAGCGGGAATTCCTCGCCGCGTCCGTCGCCGATACGGATCGAGAGGCCGCGCGCGGTGACGCCGAAGGTCTGGCCCGGCGCGAGCGAGCGGAAGAAGCTGGCGCCCTGGAAAACGGCCAGTTCCTGCAATTCGCCGCGATCGTTGCGCCGCAGCACGCGGAAGCCGGAAAAATCCAGCTTGGCGGGGGGCGAGGGCAGGTTGACGCCGCCGAACACGAATTTCGAGGCGTCGTAATTCAGCCGCCGCGCCACGCCGTCCTCGACCAGATTGATCTGCATCGGCGTG
>NZ_JAYSBG010000359.1:0-3457 GCF_041915505.1 Rhodoblastus sp.
CGGTCTTTCCGGTGCCTGGCGTCTTGGACGGATCGTAGGTGGGACGTCCGGTCTTGGGATCGACGCTGGTGAAGACGTCCTGCCGGACGAAGGGCCAGCTTGCGACATAGCCGATGGAATCCGGCTTGCGTTCGAGCAGCCAGAGATAGCCGTCGCGCCCAGCGTGGACCAGGCCGCTGACGGTTTTGCCCTCGCGCTGATAATCGATCAGCATGGGCGTCGAGACTTCGTCCCAGTCCCAGGCGTCGGCCTGATGATATTGATGGAAGCCCTTGAGCTTGCCGGTCTCGATATCGAGAGCGATCACGCTATTGGCGTAGAGATTGTCGCCGGGCCTCGTGTCGGGCATCCACGGCGCGGCGTTTCCCGTTCCCCAATAGGTCGTGCGGGTTTTCGGATCGTAACTGCCGCTGACCCAGGTCGAGCCGCCGCCCCGTTGATAGGAGTCGGCGGGCCAGGTGTCGCCGCCGGGTTCGCCCGGCGCAGGAATGGTGAAGGTGCGCCAGGCCTCCTTGCCGGTGCTCGCGTCGAACGCGGCCACAAAGCCGCGCACGCCGAGTTCGCCACCGGACGAGCCAACCAGAATCTTGCCTTCCGCCGCGAGGGGCGCGAGCGTGATGTAATAGCCGCTCTTCCAATCGGCGACGGGAACCTGCCACGCCTCCTTGCCGGTCGCGGCGTCGAGGGCGATCAGCTTGGCGTCCGTCGTGCCGAAATAGACTTTGTCGCCGTAAAGCGCGACGCCGCGATTGGTCGGATGCAATTGCATCAGTTCTTCCGGAACCTGGTGCTGGTAACGCCAGAGTTCGGCGCCCGTTTTGGCGTCGAGCGCGATCACCTGATTGCCGGGCGACGTGACGAACATCATGCCGTTGTTGACGATGGGCGGAGACTGGTGGCCTTCGAGCTGGCCTGTCGAATAAACCCAGGCGACGCTCAGCTTCGACACGTTCTTGACGTTGATCTTGGCCAGCGGGCTATAGCCCCATCCTGCGTAATTGCCCCTGAATTGCAGCCAGTTTTGCGGCTCCGGGCTGGCGAGGCGAGCGTCCGTCACGCTATCGTAAGCGGTGGCGGGCAGAATGCTCAAGGCCAGCATTGACGCGCCAAAAGCCAAATGTTTCGAACTTTTTTTCACGTTGATTTCCTCCTGGGTTTTGTTGTTAGTCGATTGCTTTTGCGCCGCCTGGTTCGGAGCTGAATTCTCCTGCAATGACGATTTCGCCCTGCTCCGATTTCAGCGGCAATATCGGAAGCGGGCGAGGCGCCGGCCCGGCAAAGACCGCGCCTTGATCACGCGGGTCGAATTGCGAAAGATGGCAGTAGCAAAGGATCATGCGATCCTTGTCGTTCCATTCGGTCACGTCGCATCCGCGATGCGGGCAGACCCCGGAAAAGGCGAAGACGCCATCGACCGAACGGGCGAGTTGATCGGGCGTCAGATCCCTGGAATCGAACCGCACAAGAATGATGCGATTGAGGCGGGAGCCTTCACGCTTGATTCCGTCTGCGGGATTGAAAGGAAATGCGCCAAGCGGCTTGTCGCCGATCTTGACGTCCTGCAGCTTCAGGGCTTTTGGATTGCCCTCCGCGTCTTCCGCGGCAAGGCGGTCGCCCTCGCGCGGCCTCGCGCCATCGGCTTCCGTCGCGAAGGCGCGTCGCCCTTCGCCGAGAAGGCCCGCCATCGAGGACAAAGCGAGACAGTGAAGCGCTGTGCGACGCGTCAAGCACTCACCGGAGCTTCGTCCCCCTGGCGTGCGCATTTTCTTGAACCTCAAAAGCTCCTCCCACGTTTTTGATTTTTGGCAGATGCCGCAAAGGCCATGCCAGCAGTAACGGCGGAAGACGTCGCGTCTCCGTCATGGCTGATTTTATCAATCGAATCATTCTGTTAGATTGTTTCGATTTTGAATTTGCAATAGTCTTTTGCGGTGCAGCGAGGATGGATACAAAGTGTTACACGTGTTACATCTTCCGTCACAGGCGTCAGTTACATAAAATAGCCCGCCGGCGCTCGAGTTGTACGATATTCAGTTGTATCAATATCCGTTTGATGGAAATATAAAGTGTGATAGGTTTCCAATTTTAACGAAAAAGAACAGCGCGCTATCGGAGGATACATGCGTTCGAGCAAGAGTGCGCATCAGAAGGATCTGATTGCGAAGACTCTGGACGGCGGCGTCGCGCGACTCGACGAATTCGATCCATTGATCGTCCGGTCATGGCGGCGGTCGGTGGAAGGATATCGGCTGGACCCCGGCCGCGTTCGCGCGCCGCGCGTCCTGACGGGCGCCGCTCTGCGCCAGCATCGCGAGCCCGTGGAGCCTTTGCTCGCTCATTCGCGCGACATTTTCATACGCGCGCACCAGCAGTTGAGCACCGCCGGATATGTCCTGCTGCTGGCGGATGCGAGCGGCGTGACCATTGAATTCTTGAGCCAACACGGAACATTGCTCGGCGGCGGACTTGGTCTTGGCGCTTGCTGGGACGAACCCGAAGAGGGCACCAACGCCATTGGCGCGTGCATCATTGAAAAGTCGCCGGTCACGGTTCATCGGGCCGAGCATTTCCTTGAAGCCCATCGCATCGTCACCTGCACCGCCGCCCCAATCTTCGGCCCACGCGGCGATCTGCTGGCCGTTTTGAATGCGACGTCGCTCGACGTTTCCGGAGAGCGGAAAGATAAATTTCTTGCGCAACAATTCATCGCCGGCACGGCGCATATCATAGAAACAACCGCCTTTTTCAGCGAGTTCCAGAAATCCTGGATTTTGAAGTTGAACGAGCGCGCCGGCCTGTTGGAAACGACCACGGAAAGCCTTCTGGCGATCAACGCGGAAGGCCGCGTGATCGGGGCGAACCGTGTCGCGTTCTGCGAGCTTGCGGGATGTGGCTTGCATACGATTCTGGGGCGGGCGATCTCCAATCTCTTCGATATTGAATTCGAGGAACTATTGGCGAAGACGCCGGCGCAAACCGGCCACGGCTTGCTGGTTCACGCAGGAGCCGATCGGCGGCCTTATTTTGCGCTTCTGCGTTGGCCCAAAAGCGTGATGGCTGGCCAGAATTTCTACCAAAGCAGACAATCGACAAAAAACACGATCAGCAAAAGGAATGACAGGTCGGGCTTCCCTGAGCTCGCGTCACTGGCCGGCGACGATCCGGAGATGCTGCGAAACATTCAGATGGCGAAGCGCGTCGTCGATCGACCCATATCCATCCTTTTGCAGGGAGAAACAGGCGTCGGAAAAGAACTGTTCGCCCGCGCCTTGCACGGCGCCAGTGGACGCGCAGGCGAGCAGTTTGTCGCTCTGAATTGCGCCGCCATTCCTGAGTCCCTGATTGAAAGCGAGTTGTTCGGTTACGCCGACGGCGCGTTCACGGGCGCCCGAAAAAAGGGGATGAAAGGCAAAATTCTCCAGGCGAGCGGAGGGACGCTGTTTTTGGACGAAATAGG
>NZ_JAYSBG010000360.1:0-3450 GCF_041915505.1 Rhodoblastus sp.
CGTCCCGTGGTTTTTCATTCTCCTTTGCGGTTTGGCGCTGCTGTCCGCCGGCCTGCGCATCGCGCGGCAATATGAGCGCGGCGTCGTGCTGCGGTTTGGCCGCTATGTCGCGACGCGCGGACCGGGGCTGTTCTGGATCATTCCCCTGGTCGATGTCGCGATCCGGGTGGATCTGCGGGTGGTCACCTCGGCGGTGGCGGGGCAGGAGGCGATCAGTCGCGACAATGTGCCGATCAAGATCGACGCCGTGATCTGGCGGCGCATCGTCAAGGCCGAGCTTTCGGTCTTTGAAGTGCGCAATGTCGAGGATGCAGTGACGCAAGTGGCGATCACCACCCTGCGCGACGTGATCGGCCGTCACACGCTGGATGACATTCTCAAGGAGCAATCGGCGATTTCCGGCGAGCTGCAGGGCGCGATCGACGCCGTTACCGAGCCGTGGGGCGTGAAGGTCGAGCGCGTCGCAATGAAGAGCGTGGAAATTCCGCAAACCATGCAGCGCGCCATGGCGCAGGAGGCGGAGGCTTTGCGCGAGAAGCGCGCGCGGCTCATCAAGGCCGAGGCGGAAACGGAAGCGGCGGAAAAATTGCGCCAGGCGGCCGAGCAGATGATGACCTCGCCGGCAGCCCTCGAATTGCGCCGCATGCAGATGCTCACCGAAGTGGGCGCCGAGCAGAACACCATGACCATCGTGATGATGCCGAGCGAATTTGTCGAAGCCGCGCGGGCCTTCGCGAAGAAGGCGACCTGAGCCGGCGTAGGCGCGCATCCGGGGCTGTCATTGCAAGCCGTAGGGCGTCGGACGACGCTCGTCTTTCGACGGGCTGTGGCTCGCAATCCATGCGACGTCGCGGCGGGTTGAATCGTGGATTGCTTCGCTGCGCTCGCAATGACGGGGGGAGCGGGTGGCGGAAAAGCGACGGCCCCGCGCGGGAATCGCGCGGGGCCGTGCATGCCGTCGTGACGCTGTGTCGACTTAGGCCGACATGGCCTTCTTGAGGTTTTCGTCGATCTTGTCCAGGAAGCCCGTGGTGGTCAGCCACTTCTGGTCCGGGCCGATCAGCAGCGCCAGATCCTTGGTCATGAAGCCGGATTCGACGGTGTCGACGCAGACCTTTTCCAGCGTCGCCGAGAACTTGGCCAGTTCCTCATTGTTGTCGAGCTTGGCGCGATGGGCGAGGCCGCGGGTCCAGGCGAAGATCGAGGCCATCGAATTGGTCGAGGTGTCCTTGCCCTTCTGGTGCTCGCGGTAGTGGCGGGTGACGGTGCCGTGGGCGGCTTCCGCCTCCACCGTCTGGCCGTCCGGCGTCATCAGCACCGAGGTCATCAGGCCGAGCGAGCCGAAGCCCTGCGCCGCCGTGTCGGACTGGACGTCGCCGTCATAGTTCTTGCAGGCCCAGACATAGCCGCCCGACCATTTCAGGCAGGAGGCGACCATGTCGTCGATCAGGCGGTGCTCGTAATGCAGGCCCGCCACCTTGAACTTGTCGGCGAATTCCGCGTCGTAGATCTCCTGGAACAGATCCTTGAAGCGGCCGTCATAAGCCTTGAGGATGGTGTTCTTGGTGGAGAGATAGACCGGATATTTGCGGTTCAGGCCATAGTTGAACGAGGCGCGGGCGAAATCGCGGATCGACTCGTCGAGATTGTACATCGACATGGCGACGCCGGCGCCCGGGAACTTGAACACTTCCTTCTCGATGACCGTGCCGTCCTCGCCCTCGAACTTGATGGTCAGGCGGCCCTTGCCGGGCACTTTGAAATCGGTGGCGCGATATTGGTCGCCGAAGGCGTGGCGGCCGATGACATAGGGCTGGGTCCAGCCGGGAACGAGACGCGGCACGTTCTTGCAGATGATCGGCTCGCGGAAGATCACGCCGCCGAGGATGTTGCGGATGGTGCCGTTCGGCGACTTCCACATTTCCTTGAGGTTGAATTCCTTCACGCGGGCTTCGTCAGGGGTAATGGTCGCGCATTTGACCGCCACGCCATATTTCTTGGTGGCTTCGGCGGAATCGATCGTTACCTGGTCGTTGGTGGCGTCCCGATGCTCGACCGAAAGATCGTAATATTTCAAGTCGATGTCGAGATAGGGATGGATCAGCTTGTCCTTGATCAACTGCCAGATGATCCGGGTCATTTCGTCGCCGTCCATTTCGACGACCGGATTGGCGACCTTGATCTTGCTCATGCGCAGAACCCTTCCCTAGACGTGACGTTTCTGGCGCGCTGGACCGCCAGACTGGCCGCCCTATAGCATCGGCCCGCGCGCGCGCCTAGTGCGGCTTTTGGCGAGTTATTCGGCGCCGCGTCCTTTGTGGGCGGGCGGTTTCGGCGGCCGTCAGCCGCGACCGTGGCCGAGCGCGGCGTCGAGCGCCGATTCCAGCGCCTGCGGGCCGTCGTGATCGGCCGCGAGACGGGCGAAAACGCCGGCCGCCGCTTTGAAATAGCCGCTGGCCGGGTCTTCGGGGCCGAGGAAATCCGCGATTTCGTGCATTTCGCCGACCCAGCGATAGGCCTTGGGGTACATGTCCGGCACGCCGGTTTCCAGCCGCGCCAGCAGGGTGGGGAGGGATTCGCCAAGCTCCTGTCGCAAGGCGTCATCGCATCCCGCGCGGGCGGCGGCGAGCAGCATGGCCGCGCCAAGGCCGCCGAAGCCCTTGTTGATTCCGGCATAGACCATTTTCAGCGTCTTGGCCGCGCCGATCGGGCCGTCGATCCGCCGGAGCCTCAGGCCATGTGCGGCGAGCGGCGCGCTGCGGCTCTCGGGGTCGCCGCTGACATAGAAACAAGGGTCTTTGCTGTCCGAGGGCGGCGGCCCGATAATGGCGCCGTCGAGAATGGCGCAGCCGGTCCCCGCCAGGGACGCCGCGAGCGCCCGCATGGTTTCGGGATTGATGGCGTTGCAGTCGATGAATGTTGGCTTGACCTGCGCGGCGCGCAGGATCGGCGCAAGCGAAGCGGCAAGGCCCGTGGCTTCGGACGGCGGCGCGATGGAAAGGACGATATCCGCCGCAGCGATCGCCTCCGGCGCGACGGCGATCATGCCGGCGTCGCGCGCCCGCGCCTCCGTGCGCGCGCTTCGCCCCTGCGTGATAGTCAGGACGCGCGCGCCGTTCTCGTTCAGCCGCCGGCCAACCGCCGCGCCCATGGCGCCGGCCGCGATGATCCCGACCGTCGGGGTCGATCCGTCTTGCGCCATTGGCTTCCCCGCAATATTTGGCCGCGCCGCCCCGGCCAGCCGTCAGGATAGCAAGGCGGCGGCGTAAAGGCATCGGGCGGGGGCGCCCGCCGCGGGGGGGGCGGGACGACGCGCTTGGGATGACGCGCGCCTTCAGTCGAAGAAGGCCAGGGTGCGGAATTCGATGCTTTGCCGTGGCGGCGTTCCCGGCGGCGTGGTCGGGTCGGCGAAGCCGGTATGCGGCGCGAAACGGGTGACGGTTTCGTCCG
>NZ_JAYSBG010000361.1:0-3447 GCF_041915505.1 Rhodoblastus sp.
TGGTGGTCTTCGGCCTGCTGATCGGCGGCGGCTTCGGCGCCGTGCTGGCGCGGCGCATCGAAATGACCAAGATGCCGCAGCTCGTCGCCTTCTTCCACTCGCTGGTCGGCCTCGCCGCCGTGCTGGTGGCGGCGGGCGCCCTGTTCGCCCCGCAGGCTTTCGGCATCGGCGTCCCCGGCGACATCCATCCGGCCAGCCTGATCGAAATGTCGCTCGGCGCGGCCATTGGCGCGATCACCTTCACCGGCTCGGTCATCGCCTTCCTCAAGCTCGACGGCCGCATGTCCGGCAAGCCGATCATGCTGCCGCAGCGCCATGCCCTCAATCTGGCGCTGGGCATCGGCCTGATCCTGCTGATCGCGGCCTTTTTCGGCACGGGCAGCCCGTTCCTGTACCTGCTGATCGTGCTGGTGTCGCTGGTTCTGGGCGTGACGCTCATCATCCCTATCGGCGGCGCCGACATGCCGGTGGTGGTGTCGATGCTCAATTCCTATTCGGGTTGGGCGGCGGCCGGCATCGGCTTCACCCTGGGCAATCTGGCGCTGATCATCACCGGCGCCCTGGTCGGCTCCTCGGGCGCGATCCTGTCCTACATCATGTGCAAGGGCATGAACCGCTCGTTCGTCAGCGTCATCCTCGGCGGCTTCGGCGGCGAGGACGCGGCGGCGGCCGGCGGTGAAAAGGAAAGCCGTCCGGTCAAGCAGGGTTCGCCCGACGACGCGGCCTATATCATGCAGAATTCGTCCAAGATCATCATCGTGCCGGGCTATGGCATGGCGGTGGCGCAGGCCCAGCACGCTCTGCGCGAAATGGCCGATCTGCTGAAGGAGGAGGGCGTCGAGATCAAATACGCCATCCATCCGGTGGCGGGCCGCATGCCGGGCCATATGAACGTGCTGCTGGCGGAAGCGAGCGTCCCCTATGACGAAGTGTTCGAGCTGGAGGACATCAATTCCGAATTCTCGCAGGCCGACGTCGCCTTCGTGATCGGCGCCAATGACGTCACCAATCCGGCGGCCAAGACCGACAAGACCTCGGCGATCTACGGCATGCCGATCCTCGACGTCGAAAAGGCCAAGACGGTGATGTTCATCAAGCGCGGCATGAGCTCCGGCTATGCCGGCGTCGAGAACGAATTGTTCTTCAAGGACAATACGATGATGCTGTTCGGCGACGCCAAGAAGGTGGTCGAGAACATCGTCAAGGCCATGGCGCACTGAACGGACTGATCCTTCTCCCCTTGCGGGAGAAGGTGGCGCGTCAGCGCCGGATGAGGGGGGCTGACGCTACCCCTCATCCGTCTCGCCGCCTCACGGCGCCGATCCACCTTCTCCCGCAAGGGGAGAAGGGTGTTCCCCGCCAGATGGGGGGAAAAGGATCGCCACGCGGGATCCGAAGTGACGGCCAACCCTTCTCCCCTTGCGGGAGAAGGTGGCTCCGAAGGAGCCGGATGAGGGGGCGGAACCTTCTCCGGACAGGTTTTTCGTGAAATCGGCGCGGGCGGAACATTCCGGCCCGCGCTTTTTTGTTGCGGCGCCCTTTATTCGCGGGCCCGGATTTTGCTAAAAGGCCGCATGTCGTTTCGGCCCGCCCAGAATTCCCGGCGAATTATCGGCCCGGTCCGCGTCTGAGTTCGTCTCGACGCGCGCCGGGATGTTTCCGCACGACCTTTCTCGCCCTCACGCGCCGCGAGCCTGATTCATGACCGACAAAACGGGTCCCGATTATTCCGCCACGCTTTATCTGCCGAAGACCGACTTCCCCATGCGCGCCGGCCTGCCCAAAAAGGAGCCGGAGCTGCTGGCCCATTGGGAAGAGACCGGGCTGACCGAAAAAATGCGGCAGGAGAACGCCGGCAAGCCGAAATTCGTGCTGCACGACGGCCCGCCCTACGCCAATGGCAATATCCATATCGGCCATGCGCTCAACAAGATCCTCAAGGATATCGTCACCCGCTCGCAGCGCATGAGCGGCAAGGACGCCAATTACGTGCCGGGCTGGGACTGCCATGGCCTGCCGATCGAATGGAAGATCGAGGAGCAATATCGCGCCAAGGGCCGCAACAAGGACGAAGTGCCGGTGGTGGAGTTCCGCCGCGAGTGTCGCGCCTTCGCCGAACATTGGCTCGACATCCAGCGCGAGGAATTCAAGCGCCTGGGCGTCGCTGGCGACTGGACCGGCCGCTACGCCACCATGGATTACGCCGCCGAAAGCGTGATCGCGCGCGAAATCCTGAAATTCGCCGCCAACGGCCTGCTGTATCGCGGCTCCAAGCCGGTGATGTGGTCGGTGGTGGAAAAGACCGCCTTGGCCGAGGCGGAAGTGGAATATGAGGACCACACGTCGGACACGGTGTTCGTGGCCTTTCCGGTCAAGGGCAAGGACGTCCGCGTCGTCATCTGGACCACCACGCCCTGGACCCTGCCGGGCAACCGCGCCATTTCCTATTCGCATCGCATCGCCTATGGCCTTTATCGCGTGACGGCCGCGCCGGAGGGCAATTGGGCCAAGGCCGGCGATCTCTACATTCTGGCCGACAAGCTGGCCGAGGGCGTGCTGCAATCGGCCAAGGTCGAAGCTTTCGAGCGCGTCCGCGACGTGCCGGCCAGCGAACTCGCCGCTGCAACCTGCGCCCATCCGCTCGCCGCGCTCGGCTATGATTTTGACGTGCCGCTGCTCGACGGCGACCATGTCACCGACGACGCCGGCACGGGCTTCGTTCACACCGCGCCGGGCCACGGCCGCGAGGATTTCGACATCTGGATGGCGTCCAGCCGCCTGCTGCACGAGCGCGGCATCGACACGCGCATTCCCTATACGGTGGACGCCGACGGCTTTTACACCGACGAGGTTCCGGGCTTCCCCGGCGCGCGGGTCATCGACGACAAGGGCGCCAAAGGCGACGCCAATGATCGGGTCATCAAGGGGCTGGTCGAGGCCGGCGCGCTGATCGGGCGCGGGCGGCTCAAGCACCAATATCCGCATAGCTGGCGCTCGAAAAAGCCGGTCATCTTCCGCAATACGCCGCAATGGTTCATCGCGATGGACCAGCCAATTGGCCCCGTCCCAATGATGCCCAACCACGTCGCCGAGCGCGTTCGCATGGGCGAAGCGGCTTATCTTTCCAACTCGCCCACGTTACGAAATATCGCGTTGGAAGAAATCGGCCGCACGAAATGGATCCCCGCGGCGGGCGAGAACCGCATCACCGGCATGATCGCGAACCGCCCGGACTGGGTGGTGTCGCGCCAGCGCGCCTGGGGCGTGCCGATCGCGGTTTTCGTCAAGAAGGGCGGCCACGACATTCTGGTCGATGACAAGGTCAACGCCCGGATCGTCGAGGCCTTCGCCAAGGAGGGCGCCGACGCCTGGTACAAGGACGGCGCCGCCGAGCGTTTCCTCGCGCCGGATCATAACCCGAGTGATTACGACAAGATCGACGATGTG
>NZ_JAYSBG010000362.1:0-3439 GCF_041915505.1 Rhodoblastus sp.
CGCGTTAATGGCCGGTCAGATTGGCCTTGGCGCGCGCCCACCAGCCCGAGCGTTTGGGCTTGTTGGGGTCGGCTTCCGTGATGACCGGCAGTTCGGGCTGCCGAAGCGCCGCGCGTGTCGCAGCCTCGGGCTCCGACACAGCCGGTTCGGTCGAAGAGATCAGAACAGGCGCGAAAGTCTCGGGCTCGACCTCGCGGCCGGCGGCGCCAACAGACTCAGGCGTCTCGGCCAAGGCGTTTTCAGACGCGCCTTGCTGGCTTTCGGCGTGAACCTCCGGCGCAGCCGTCTCCGCTTCGGGCTCGGGACGCCATTCCGGCAGCGGTGCGAATTGCGGATTGTCCGCAAGCGTCTCCACCAAAGCGTCGCCGCCTTCGGCCGCCTCGGCGGCGCCCTCTTCGGACGGACGCCAATCGCCGGCGTCCTCGATCGTCTCGGCGCCGGAACGGTTGCGATTGCGGCGGCGCCAGGCGCCGCGGCCGCGACGGCGGCCTTCGGCCCCCTCGCGCGCGCCTTCCTCCTCGGCTTCCCCTTCGCCAACCGGCGCTATCAGGTCGCCGCTGATTTCCGCCACCGTTTCGAGCCCCTCGTCGGACGGCTGCGGCGCGCCGGCGTCGACGCCGGTCGATTCGCGTTCAAAATTGCGGCCGCGTCCCCGACGGCGGCGACGGCGACGGCGCGCTTCGCTGTCCCCCTCGCCGCGCTCCTCGGCGGCTTCCGCCTCGGCGGCCTCGATCTCGGCCTCTTCCTCGAATTCAGCCTCAAGCTCCGCCTCGCCGATCGGCTCGGCGTCCTCGATCGGGCGGCGCGGGTCGAAACGGCGGACCGGATCGGTCGGCCCGACGGCCAGTTCGCCGCGCTCCAGCGCGTGATAGGCGCCACCGGTCAGCGAATCGTCGGCCATCACAATGACCTCGACGCCGAAGCGCTCCTCGATCAGGCGCAGCAGCGAACGCTTCTGGTTGAGAATGTAAAGCGCGATATCGGTGCGCGTGCGCAGCACGATATTATGCGAGGCGCTCTTGATGAGCGCATCCTCCAGCACGCGCATCACGTGAACCGCGACCGAGGCGGTGGACCGCACGGTGCCCGCGCCCGCGCAATGCGGGCAGATCACGGACGAGCCTTCGAGCACGCCGGTGCGGATGCGCTGGCGCGACATTTCGAGCAGGCCGAAATGCGAGATGCGGCCGACCTGAATGCGGGCGCGATCGTCCTTCAGCGCCTCTTTGATGCGGCGCTCGACGGCGCGATTGTTCCGGCTCTCCTCCATGTCGATGAAATCGACAACGATCAGACCGGCGAGATCGCGTAGGCGGAGCTGGCGGGCGACTTCGTCCGCCGCCTCCAGATTGGTCCGCAGCGCGGTGTCCTCGATATTGTGCTCGCGGGTCGAACGGCCCGAGTTCACGTCAATCGCGACGAGGGCCTCGGTCTGGTTGATGACCAGATAGCCGCCGGATTTCAGCGTGACCTGATTGTGGAACAGGGCGTCGAGCTGTGATTCCGCGCCCCATTTGGCGAAGACCGGCTGTGGGTCGCGGTAATGATGAACGTTCCGGACATGGCTCGGCATCAGCAGGCGCATGAAATCGCGCGCCTCGCGATAGCCGTTCTCGCCCGCGACCATAACCTCGTCGATGTCTTTATTGTAAAGGTCGCGGATCGCGCGCTTGATGAGCGAGCCTTCCTCATAGACGAGGGCGGGCGCGCTGGACGTCAGGGTCAGCTCGCGCACCTGCTCCCACATCCGCATGAGATATTCGAAATCGCGCTGGACCTCGTGCTTGGTGCGCGAGGCGCCCGCCGTGCGCAGGATGACGCCCATTCCTTCCGGAACGTCGAGATCGCCGGCGATCTCCTTGAGCCGCTTGCGGTCGTTGGCGTCGGTGATCTTGCGCGAAATGCCGCCGCCGCGCGCGGTATTGGGCATCAGCACCGAATAGCGGCCGGCAAGCGAGAGATAAGTGGTCAGAGCCGCGCCCTTGTTGCCGCGCTCTTCCTTGACGACCTGGATCAGCAGCACCTGGCGGCGCTTGATGACTTCCTGAATCTTGTACTGGCGGCGCAGGCGCGGCGCGCGATAGGGCGTCTCGTCCATGGCGTCGCCGCCAAGCTGCTCGACGATTTCCTCTTCCTCGTGCTCGGCATTGTCGTCGTGATCGACTTCGCCGGCCTCGGCTTCCTGCGTCCGGTCGAAAAAGTCGCGCGCGCGGGCTTCTTCATCTTCCGCCGCAGCGGCGACCGGCTTGTCGTCATCGTCGGCCGGTTCGGCGGCTTCGACCGCGTCATCGCTCTGTTCGACGACGGCGAAGCCTTCCGGATCGGCAGCGATCGCCTGCCGCTCCTCCGGCTCCGGCGCGGCGGCGGGAGCGGAAATCGCCTCGGCGACGGCCTCGGCTTCCGCGACGATCTCCACGGGCGCCTGAACGGCCGGCTCGAAAGGCGTCTGAGCGACGGGCGCCTGCTCGATCGGCGCTTCGTCAGCGGGCCTGGCCTCTTCGGCCGACGGCGCCGGCGCGCTCGCCGCGACGCTCTCTTCGGCCGCCGCTTCGGCGGCCTCGCCCAGAGTAACTGGCGCATCCGCGGCGGGCAAACCCTCGACCGAAATGGCCTCCTCGGCAGCCACGCCCTCGAAAACGGCTTCGACGCCATCCTGCGCGATTTCGCCGCTTACCTTTTCGTCATCGTTGGGGCGACGGCGTTCTGAGCCGCGCCGGTTGCGGCGGCTGCGGCGGCGGCTGGATTCCTCGTCCTCTTCCTCGCGATGGGCGCGGATTTCCTCTTCCAGCAAAGCCGCGCGGTCGGCATGCGGAATCTGGTAATAATCCGGATGGATTTCGGAAAAAGCCAGGAAGCCATGGCGATTGCCGCCATATTCGACGAAGGCGGCCTGAAGCGACGGCTCCACGCGCGTCACTTTCGCCAGATAGATATTGCCCCGTAACTGCTTCTTGGAGGCGGATTCGAAATCGAACTCCTCGACCCTATTGCCGCGTAGCACCACCACCCGCGTTTCTTCGGGGTGGGAGGCGTCGATGATCATTTTGTTTGCCATTGGGAACTCTTGTGGGCGAGGCGCCGCGTAGGGCCGCCCCGGCTTCCGCGCGGGCGCCGGCCAGAACGGACTGGCCTGGCGCATGAGCGCGCGCCGCGTCGCGCCGCTTCGGGCGCGCCTCGCGTTGGATGGTTGAACGAAGTTGTGGATGGAAGACGGACCGCGAAAGGCGGCGTGAAACCAAGCGGATCAGGCCCATAAGGCCCTGACCGATACGGACCTGACCAATATCGACCGGATCGGACCGGCGGCTGGGAAAGCTGGAGGACGGCGACAGGGCGGCCGCGGGGGCAAAAGCAGCAGCCCGGCGCTGCGCGGCGCCAGACAGATCCCCCGGAACGGCCTTCGCGCGGACGATAAAGCGCCGCCGAAGTTCAGTTGCAA
>NZ_JAYSBG010000363.1:0-3432 GCF_041915505.1 Rhodoblastus sp.
GACTGGATCGACAAATACGGGCCGCGCAACCTCGTCCATAGCTATGCGACCGACGTCGACGATCCGACGGTGCAGCCGCGCTGGGGCAAGATCGGCAAGCAGAAGATCACCGACGAGGGTCCGCTGCCGCCCTTCCCCAATATGAAGGGAATGCAGAACTGGCAGGAAAGCCGGCCGGCCAAATATGACATGGAGACGTTCGACGAAGTGCTCGTGAAGAGCAGCTCCGACTTCATGGACAAGGCGAAAAAAGACGGCAAGCCCTTCTTCATCTGGCACAACACGACGCGCATGCATGTGTTCACTTATCTGTCGCCCAAATATCAGGCGATGATGAACAGCCAGACCAATTACAATGTCGAGGAAGCCGGCATGGCGCAGCTCGACGATTCGGTCGGCGCGCTGCTGAAACATCTCGACGACATCGGCGAGACCAACAATACGATCGTGATTTTCACCACCGACAATGGCGCCGAGGTCTTCACCTGGCCGGACGGCGGCATGACGCCGTTCCGCTCGACCAAGGGCACGGTGTTCGAGGGCGGTTTCCGGGTGCCGGCGATCATTCGCTGGCCGGGCACGGTGAAGCCGGGCCGGGTCGAGAATGGCATATTCTCCGGCCTTGACTGGCTGCCGACTCTCGCCGACGCCGCCGGCAATCCCGACATCACCGACCAATTGCTCAAGGGCGTGACGCTCGGCGGCCAGACCTACAAGAACCACCTCGACGGCTATGACCAGATCAAACTGTTGAAGGGCGACGGCCCCTCGAACCGGCATGAACTGTTCTATTTCGGCGGACCGGCGCTCGGCGCCATCCGCATCGACGACTTCAAGTTCCAGTTCTACCAGCAGGACTACGGCTGGCCCGGCGAAAAGACCACGACCGACATGCCGACCATCGTCAATCTGCGGCAGGATCCGTTCGAGCGGACGCCGTCGATCCGCGGCCAGACGCTGAACAATCTCGGCGGCGGCTATATGAACGATTTCTACGCCCGCGAGTTCTGGCGCTTCGTTCTGGTGCAGCAGAAAGTGGCGGCTTTGGCGGAGACGGCGATCGATTATCCGCCGATGCAGGCGCCGGCGTCCTTCAATCTGGAAGCCGTGAAACGGCAGATCGAAGAGGTCGCCAAACGGCACGAAGGGCAATAGGCCCGACGGTGAGACGCGCCGGGCGATCGTCCGCCCGGCGCTGAAGTCCTTACATCACGACGACGCGCGCGCCCTTGGTGACGCGGCCATAGAGATCGATAATGTCGGCATTGTGCATCCGGATGCAGCCGGAAGACGCGGCATGGCCGATCGAGGACGGCTCATTGGTGCCGTGGATGCGGAACAAGGTGTCCTTGTTGTTCTGGAATAGATAGAGCGCGCGGGCGCCGAGCGGATTGGACAGGCTGCCGTCCATATGCTCCGGCAATTCAGGACGGCGCTCGATCATTTCCGGCGGCGGCGTCCAGCCCGGCCAGTAGGATTTGCGGCCAACCAGCGCCTCGCCCTTCCAGGCGAAACCCTGTTTGCCGACAGCAATGCCATATTCCATCGCCTGGCCGTTCCCCATCGAGAGGTAAAGCTTGCGCTTGGCGGTGCTGATGGTGATTGTTCCCGCGGGCTCCCCGGTCGGATCGACGATTTCCTTCCGCGCAGTCAGCTTGTAATTCACGTTCGGATCGAGATTGACCGGCGTCGAATAATTCGGGTCGGCGTCAGGCGGCAACACCGCGCTGGCGGCGGCTTCGCCCGGACGGCGATAGACGCCGCCGTCCAGCAACGAATTGCGCGCGCTGAGATCGACCACCGCGCCGTTGCCTTCATTCTCGGGCAGACGCTGGCGGGCGCTCTGCACGTGCGCCGGCTGTTGCGGCTGTGCGACAGGCTGGGAATCGCCGCCCCACCAGAAAGCCTGGTTCTGCTGCGGCGCGGCCTGTTGCGGCTGCTGCTGGACCGCCTGATGCTGCTGGCGTTGCTGCTGCGGCGTTTGCGGCTTCGCGGGCTTGGCCCGCTGCTGCGGCTGCGGGTCAGGCTGCTGGAAGGGCCAGAATTGCGCCTGCGCCTGCGGCGCCGCGAAAAGCACGCTCGCCAGCAGGGCGAAGCGAACGGTCGATTTGGGGGACATGGCGGTCCAATCCTTTGGGCGGACGGGGAGCAAGGCGCCGATCCTCGCCGGGCCGCTCCGCAATAGCTTCGTTCTATTTGCGAGACAGGGGCGCCTTTGTAAAGACAGATCCAGTGGAGAAAGTTCCTCCGGCGCGCGATCCGCCGGGCCCTGTATCATGTTTTCAACACTGCGCAGGCGCCGCCGGCGCGTTCGATGGCCGTGCAGAGCGCCTGGGCCTGCGCGCGGGTCTGGGCGGGGGCGCGCACGCGCCAGAACCGCGCGAAGCCGCGCCCCGGCGCCCTCTTGCCGATCACCATCGGCTCGCCGTCGCCCAACAGCGCCGCGAATTGGCGATGCGCCCGTTGATAGGCGGCGAGCGCCGCGCGCTTGTTGAACGAGCCGGAAAGCTGCACGCCCCAGGGCGCGGTGAGGGTCGATCCGGCGAATTGCTCCGGCTCGCGCGCCCGGATCGCTTCCGCCGTGGCGAGACAGGTCGCCGGCTGGGCGAATTCGGCGTCCAATTTGGCCGCAGCGGCGCCGTCGCGCCAGTCCTCGGCGGCGTGGCGGGTGACGATCTCGACATAGGTCTGCGTCTCGAAGGGCAGCCCGCCGGCGCCCGCGAGCCAGCTCGACACCCGCTGCGGCCCGCCATTATAAGCCGCCGCCGCAAGGCCGAGATTGCCGAATCGCAACCGCAGTTCGGCCAGGAATTCGGCCGCCTTGGGAATCGCCTGTTCGGGGTCGAAAGGATCGACGAGGCCGCGCTCGGCCGCCGTGCCCGGCATGAATTGCGCGATGCCCTGCGCCCCCGCCGGGCTCACGACCTGCGAGCGAAAACTGCTCTCACGCCAGATCAACCGGGTCAGGAAGGCCGGCGGCAGATCGTGGGTGGCGGCGGCCTGTTCGATCATCCGGCAGACCTCGCCGCGCAATCCGCCCGGACTTTCCGCCTGCCCAGGATTTTCCGTCTGTCCCGGGCTTTCCACCGCCGCCGGATGGGCCGGCGTCGTCAAAGCGAGCATCGCCGCAGCGACGAGAGCCGGCGCTGTTCGCGTGCGCGAACGCAAACAGGGTTTTGCAGCCCAAACCGCTGTTTTCCGCCCCGAAAAACGCCAAACTTCCATTATGGCTTTCCCCGCGAGCATGAAGGCCGGCGACGCTATTGCGGCCGGCTTTTCGCGGCGTTCCTGACAAGAGATAGGGCGGTTCATGGGCTTAGTACGTTTCGCCTTGCGCTTTCCGCATACATTCTACGTGTTCGCGGCGCTGATTCTGTTTCTCGGCGGCATCGCGATCAAGACCATGCCGGCCGATATCTTCCCGGAAATCCG
>NZ_JAYSBG010000364.1:0-3392 GCF_041915505.1 Rhodoblastus sp.
CAAGTTCGGTCGGGTCCGGCGCAGCCGGGGCCGCGACATTCGCGGACTCCGATAGCCGGAAATACCGGTATTTCCAGCCAAGGGCCAATCGCGCGACGCATTACGAAGACGTGACCGTCGATGTTCAGCCCGATCCCGAACGCTATCTCATCCAGGACTGGATCATCTCCTTCGCCGACGGCAAGGGCGCCTACGTCAAGGACAACACCGCGGCCAAGAGCTCCAACTGGCATGCCTTCCGGGCGCCGGACCAGGAGTGGGAGCGCACGCATTATCAGCGTCAGTCCCGCATCGAGGTCATGGTTCAGGGCGTGATCGCGAACGGCCGCAAGGCCGGAACGCCGCTGACGTTCGACAAGGCCTGGCTCGGCATTCTCCAGACCCAGCTCGGCGCGTGGAAACATGCGGAGTTCGGCCTCGGCACGTCGCTGATGCACGCCCAGCGCTACGGCTATACGCAGATGATCAACAACGCCACGTTGACCAACTCGTCGTACAAGCTGCGGCTGGCGCAGGACATCACGCTGTTCCTTGCGGAAATCGGCCTGGATATTCCCGGCTGGAGCGATGAAGTCGGCAAGAAGGCGTGGCTGGAAGATCCGATGTGGCAAGGCGTTCGTCGGGCCGTCGAGTCGATCATGGGCGCTACCGATTATCTCGAACAATATTTCGCGACCAATATCGTGTTCGAACCGCTCGTCGGCGAACTCGTCCGCTCCGGCTTCTTCATTCCGGTCGGATCCGCCAACAAGGATTCGATGACCCCATCGGTCATTTCGGCGGCCGAAGGCGATTACGAGCGCAACCTCGCCAACACGATCGACCTCGCCTACCTGCTGGTCAATGACGCCCAATATGGCGAACACAACCGCAGCCTGTTCCAGGGTTGGTTGAAGAAGCATCGCGCGCTCGCCGATGCGGCTGCGACGGCGCTGCAGCCCTTGTGGTCGATGCCGCATTCCAAGCCCATCTCCTACGCCGAGGCGCACGCCAAACGCCAGGAGCGTTTCGAACAGATCATTCGCGAACTCGGCCTCAAGGCCTAAGGGAGTCAAACAATATGTCCACATCAGCGAGAGATTCGTCGCACGCCAATATTTTCAAAACGATGGACACCATCACTTTTGAAGAGACGATTTCGCACCAGTGCGGCGTCACGATGAGCGACTCCGTCGAGGCCCGCGCCATCGCCGAGTTCATGGCGCAAAAGCCGGACGTCATCATCACTTATCAGCCGGCGCTGATCCGCATCGACGGCGTCGGCAAGCTGATCTTCAAGATGGATGAAATCTCCGATTATCTCGGACGCGAGATGACCGCGGAAATGTTCGAAGTGAACGCCTCCACCCATTACGGGCGGATGGTGCGCGTCGACGACAACACGATCATCCTGTTCGGCGATATGACCGAGATGGAAGAATATATCTAAGCCAATCCGGCGGGCCGCTCTTCGGAGCGGCCCGCCACCCTGGCGGGAACCAAATTCCCGGCAGACCGAAATGCGCATTTCCCGTTTCGCCAAACCAATCCGCCCGGGGCCCCGCGGCGGGCAGGAGCTTCTATGCCCAAGATCATGCTGCATAATTCCGAAGCGCGTCAGGCTCTGGCGCGTGGCGTCGCCCGTCTCGCGGCCGCTGTCGTGCCAACCCTCGGCCCCAAGGGTATGAATGCGATGATCGACCGGCCCGTGGGCACGCCGATCATCACGCGCGACGGCGTGAGCATTGCGGCGTCGATCGAGTTGGAAGACCGTTTCGAGAATATGGGCGCGCAGGTCGTGCGCGAAGTCTCGATGCAGACGAATGAAGTCGCAGGCGACGGCACGACCACGGCGATCGTGCTCGCCAATGCGCTCGTTCAATCCGGCAATGCGGCGGCCGGACGCGGGGCGAAAACCGTCGATCTGTGCCGGGGCATCGAACTGGGCGTAGCGGCCGTGGTCGCCGCCCTCAAGGCCTCGGCGAGGCCGGCCAACAACCCCGAAACATTGCGGGCGGTGGCCACCATCGCCGCCACCGATCCGAAGCTTGGCGCGCTGGTCGCCGAGGCGCATGAGAGGGTCGGCCTCAGCGGCATCATCAGCGCGGATTTCAGCGTCACCACCGAGACGACGCTCGACGTTCTGGAAGGCATGTCGTTCGACCGCGGCTATCTGTCCCACCACATGGTCACCGATCAGGAAAAGATGGAAGCCGTGCTGGAGCGGCCATTCATCCTGCTGACCGATTTGAAGATCAAGGATCCGGCGTCGCTCGACAAGGCGCGCGCCATCGCTGATGCGGCGGGCCGCCCGCTGCTCATTGTCGCCGAGGAGGTTTCTCCCGAGGTGATCGTCAACCTCGTGAGCAAGAGCGGCGTCGGCAAATATCTCGTCGTTCATCCGCCGGAATATGGCCACTGGCGCAAGGCGCTGCTCGAGGACATGGCGATCATGACCGGCGGACAGGTCGTCGCCCGCGACCTCGGCGGCCGGATCGAAGACGTCACCGAGGAAACCCTCGGCTCGGCGGCGAGCGTGCGCACCAGCGCGACCCATACATTGATCGTTCGCGGCGGCGGCGATGCCGCGGCGGTCGTCGCCCGCCGCGCTCAGGTTCAGCGGCAATTGGACGTCTCGGCGCCGAATATCGATCAGGACAAGCTGCGCGAACGCGTCGCCAAGCTTTCGGGCGGCGCCGCCGTGCTTTACGCGGGCGGCAGGACGCCGGTCGAACAGAAACGCACCGTCCAGTTGCTGGAAGATTCGCTGAACGCCGTGCGCGCCGCCGCGGAGGAAGGCGTGGTTGCGGGCGGCGGGACGGCGCTTGCCCAGGTCGGGCACGTTCTCGACCCTGTGCTCGCGGGCGCGGCAGGCGACGTGGCGGAGGGCGTGAGGCTGGTCAAGTCGATCCTGACCTGCCCGCTCAAACAGATCGCGCTGAACGCCGGCGCGGATTGCGAGAAGGTCGTCGCCGAGGCCACGGGCCAAAACGCGGGCTATGGCTATAACGCGGCGCGCGGCGTGTTCCAGGACATGTTTGAGGCGGGCGTCATCGATCCCGTCCGCGTCACCACGACGGCGCTCGGCAACGCCGCCTCCGTCGCCGTCCTGATCCTTACCACCGAAACCCTCGTGGCCGATCTGCCCATGGAAGTCGATCCGACCGCCGGACCGAGCCGGGGCGGCGGCGCGGAAAAGCTCGGGCGCGCCTGAACGCGCTCCAAGAAAAGCGGCGAACTCAACGCCGGCGATCGAATTGCCCCAACGGCTTCGATTTTTTTCAAGAGAGGAAAAAATGAAACTGAACCAAATTGCGGGAGCGATGACGGCCGTTGGCCTCTTGCTCCTGAATACCAGCAATGCATTCGCCGGTTCGGAATTGCCGCCCGGCGTTTCGACCGGCTTGGCGCTT
>NZ_JAYSBG010000365.1:0-3380 GCF_041915505.1 Rhodoblastus sp.
CGATGAAGGCGCTACAGTCAACGAAGCCGCTCGTCATCGATATTGACTGTTCCCAAGCGGATCATGGCAGGGATCAGGCGCAGCCAAGCGCCCACCCCTTGCAGGCGGCTCCCGAAAGCGGCGTCGCCTTTTAGCATTCGGAATGCGACATCGCGCTTCGCGATAAAATGACCCAGACCTGCGGCTCTTTTGAGAAGCTCGTCGCTCTCACCGGGATGCGCCGCAAGATGTGGCTGTTTCCGCAGAACGCGGTATTGCCAGTAGGTCGAGGATATCGGCCATTGTGTATCCTTTCGCCACCACGTAAGCGCGGCGTCAGGCCGTCCGGCTCGGAAGTGCAGACCGCCGATTTGGTATGCAAGGTCCAATCTGCCCCCGTCATAGGCCTCTTCGTAGCACCGGAGAGATTGATCACGATCTTCGGCGACGCCAAGGCCATTCCAATACATGTTGCCGAGACATTCCTGCGCCCATGCCGAGCCGTCGCTCGCGAGTCTATTGAAGAGTGGCAGCGCCTCGGCATATCGCTTTTGTTGGAACATTTCGTAGGCGCGGCGCTCATCGGTCGAACGGATGGCAGGCAAAAGGCCCTGATTGGCGGATTTTTGCATCCAGCGCTCTGCTTCTTCGTCCTCCCCCGCTGCGAACAACATGGAACCTAAATTGTATTGACCGTGGGCATCGCCCGCCTCTGCTGCTTTTGCAGACCATTGGCGCGCCAAGGCCAAGTCGATTTTCCCTGCGCTGCCGGAATGATGCATACGACCGATCCAATCCATCGCCTCGGCGTCACCCAGGCTTGCCGCTTTCGAAAACCAATGATGCGCTAGGTTCCTATCGGCGGTGACGCCTTTTCCATTCAAATAAAGGTAACCGAGCCATGTCATTGCCGGTGCGGAATCCTGTTCCGCCAGAACTTCGAAGGCGGCGAAGCTGCCTGCCTCGTCGCCGGAATCGAACAAGTCCTGCGCGGCTTTCAGGTTCGGATTGGAGTCATAATCTTCCTGGCTGTCCGGCTTCATCGGGCCTTCCGGCATCGAAATGGGACCTGCCTTGGCAGCGGAAAAATAACTAAATACGAGCATCGCTCGATGACGGGTAGATTCTGTCGAAATTAACCGCCCGCATCAAGCGGCGCTTTTCCGTAAGGTGAAGACGGACTGTCCAAACAAACGGGAAATCACCGGAGCGGTCCTGAGCAACGAGCAGATTTGCGCCTGTTTCGAGATGGCCGCATGCCGCCGTGAACGGAAATTCAAACTGAGGCGCTACCGGGCTGTTCCTTCGCTTGATTCAGGGGACGATCACGTCGCGGTCGGCCGGCCATTTCATGCGATAGGCCAGCGTCAGCTCTTTGCTCTGGTTCGCTCCCAGGTCGAAGCGCCAGCGCAGCAGGCCGCGCTTGCCGTCGGGGTCTTTTTCGCTGGGCGGCGTGGTCTGCGACAAAAGCTCGACCACGATGGCGGTGTTTTCCGAAAACGGCGTCTGGTCGGTCACGACCGCGCGGATCGGGAAATCGTGCAGATTGCGCACAATGGTCTTGAATTCGCGGGTTTCGACCTTGGTCTGGCCGAACCAGCCCGGCTCGTTCTCCTTGCGCCTGACCGGCGCGCGCTGGACGGTCACGCGCTCGTCCGCGCCGAAGCCGAGGTCGCCGGCCTCATGCGGCGCGACGAGGGCAAGCCCTTCCTGGCCGATCAGCGCGCCGTCGCGATAGACGGCGACCGGGCCGGCCAGCAAGGGAGCGTCTTCGCCATTGACGAAATGGGCGGAGAGGAAGGCGCGCGGGTCGAGCGCCGGCGCGATGCGCCACGACAGTTCCGCCTGCGGATTTTGCGTGGAGAGGGCGATGTTTTTCGACGAGCCGTCGGACGCGAGGCTGACGCGGCCCGGCGCGACGAAACTGGCCTGGTAGGGGCCGGCGTCGAGCTGGGCCTGCCGCGTCTCGGCCTTGGCGAGCGCCGGCGGGGGCGCGGCGGGCGCATTGCGCGAGGCGCTGTCGGTTTTGGCGGCGGCGGCGACCGGAATCGGCGGCTCGAAAAAGGCGATGACCTGCGGGACCGGCTCGGGCGCGGCGACCGCTCCGGTCGCGCGGAAGGCGGCCAGGGTCAAGGCGACGTCGCTCCAATCCTCGCCGGTGGTCTGGGCGACGAGCGCGCGGCGGGACAGTTCGAGCTTCGGCGCGCCGCTCTTGCCGCCGGTATCGAGATGGGCCTCATAGGCCGGCGTCCAGCGCGCGCCGGCGACGCGATAGATCAGCGCGAGGCGGAACTTGCCGGCGGACGGCGCCTCCACATCCACCGCGACGTCGCGCGCCGCGCCTTTCGGGCCGCGTGCGGGGCGGGCTGCCTCCAGCGCCTTGATGCGGGCGTCGATCTCGTCGCCGGCGGCGCGCGCCTCGCGCAGGTCTTCGCCGGTTTTCGCCATGCCCGCGCCGACGGCGTCCCAGGCCGCGCCCCAATCCTGCGGCTTGAGGCCCTCCTCGCCGATGTTGGGCCCGCTTTGGGAATAGACCTGCATCATGGCCAGTTTCGCCGCCAGCGCGTCGATTTTCACCTGGGCCGCAGCCCGCTCCGCCTGAAGGGCCTTCAACTGCCGGTCGAAATCGCTGTCGCCGGCCGGCGCGGGCGCCTTGCGCACATCGACCGCGCCAAGCACCAGCCGCGCCTCGCCGTCGCCGCCTACACGGAGCGTCGCGGGATCGAGCGATCCGGGCAGGCCGTGGAACACCAGCCGGCTTTCGCCCGCCGGCAGCTCGATCTCGGCGAGGCGCGTCACCACCGCCGCGTCGGGATAGAGCGTGACCGAATCGACGCGCGAGGCGGCGTCGACTTCCCCCGCATGCGCGGGGGCCGAGCAAAGAGGCGCCAAGCAAAGAAGCGTCAGGGGGAGGGCGGCGAGCAGAACAGGACGCATGTCGGCCTCGGGCGGTCGAGCGGGAGCGGGGCGGCATCATGCGCGCGGGATTGCGAATTTTTTTCGACCGGGATCGGGCGCATTTTCGCGCAAAACGCAGTTTCCGACGCTGCAAGGCGCTTTCGCTGGACCGTTGGACGAATTTTGGCCAAGGTCCGCCTCCGTTCTCGATCCCGCGAAAGGTTCCGACTTGCGCGCATTCCTCGGCCGGGCCGCGAACAGCCTAAATGAGCGCGCGGTCGTCCTTCTGGTCCTCACGGCGGCGATGTGGGGCGCCAATGGCGTCGTCAGCCGCGCCGCGGTCGGCGCCGTCGCGCCCATGACGCTGGTCGCTCTGCGCTGGCTGATCGTCTGTGCGGTTCTGACGCCGCTGGCGCGCGGGCCTTTCATGGCCAATCTGCCGGTTCTGCGGCGCCATTGGCGTTTCCTCGCGGCGATGGCGCTGAGCGGCTATACCGTGTTCA
>NZ_JAYSBG010000366.1:0-3358 GCF_041915505.1 Rhodoblastus sp.
TCCTGGATCATGGCTGAAAGGCCTTTGCGCGTTGCTTGTCGGGATAGGCGGGCTCGGTCGCGATGCGGGAATCCGTCAGCGGCGCGCCGACCGTGAAATGATAGACCGTCTGGAACTCTTTGGATTTCAGGCCGATGAAGGCATGAGTCTCGTCGTCGAAGAAACAGCCGACGCCCGTGCCGCGCAGGCCGAAGCGCTCGGCTTCGAGATAGAGCGCCTGGCCGATCATGCCGGCCTCCCAATGCAGCCGGCGATAGCTCCACGGATTCTGTTCGACGGCGCCGAATTCGGCGAGCATGGCCATGCCGAAACAGCAATCCGAGGCGATGGCCTGATTGCAGAACAGCCGCCGGGCCGCGCCGCGCGCGTCGCCGGCCTTCAGCAGATAGAGCGGCAGATTTTCCGGCGCGCCCGGCGTCGGCGTCCAGACAAAATCGGGATCGAGCGCCTGTCGCAAGGACGCCAGAGCCTCGGCGCTGCGCGGCAGAGCGTAAAGCCCGGGCTCGATCCCTTCGACGCGATGAACGAACAGGATGGGATGGATCTTGGGCGCGAAGCGCCAGATCGTCCACGGCGCCCGCTCCTGCGGGAGCGTGCTCGCAAGAATGGCGAAAAACTCCGCCGCCGGCATCGCGGCGCGTCCGTCGAAATGTTGCGCGCTCCGGCGCTGCAAGATCAGTTCGGCGTCGGGCGCGGCGGCAGCGGGGACGTCCTGCGTCGAGGCGCCTGACTCCGAGGCGATCGCGCCAAGCGTCGCTTGCGCCACCTCGTCGATCACCGGCCAGCGATACATTGGCCGGCGGTCGAGCAGGTTGGCGTTGCCGGTCCAGACGCCCGTTTTCGCGGCAGGCGCGATCGCAGCCTCCGCGCTGGCGGTCGGGACGATCCGCAACAAAGCGTCGGGGTCTTCCTTTTCCGCGCGGTCGAAATCGTCTGCTCGGTCAAGGCCAAGCAAAGCAGCAATCTGCGCGCTGTCCGGCCCTTCGACCAGTTGCGCGCGCCAGCCCAGCGCGGCGGCGGCGTAAGAGAAGGCGCCGAGCGCATGGCCGAGGTCGAGCTGGCAATAACGGAAGGCGCGCTCGCCATATTTCCAGGCCTCGCGCCAATGGATCGAGGACAGTCCGATCCACAAGGCGGGTGTGTCGGATTTTTGTCCGGGATCGTCGCGGCGCCTTTGTTCGAGCGCATGGTCGCGCGAGACATAATGGTACAGCCCGTCGTCGAGCCCGTTCACGCCTTCGGCCAGCACATAGGCCTCGGTCGGGTGCAGATTGCCGCTCGACGGATTGCAGCGCAAAGCCCAGCGGTCGGGGCCGAATTGTTTCCAGGCCGACAGACCCATGGAGAGATGCAGCAGCGCGCCGATCGCCTCGGGGCCGAGGGCGGCTGGGGCGGCAAGGGTTTCGGGGGCTAGCGGCAGATCGACCCGCGCCGCGCCGTCGTAGGTGCGGAACGGATTGGGCTGCATGTCCCAATCCAGCGTATCGGGCCCCTTGGCGTAGCCGGTGAAACGATGTTTCGTCCGCTCGTGATAGAGCGCCGCCTTACCGGACATCGGCTTTTTCGGCGGGCGCGGGGCAGGGCGGGCCGGCAGGGCGCGAACAGCCTTGCGCCGCTTCAAGGCCGTCCGTTTGTCCGAGCAGCGACAGGACCGGCTCCTTGTCGAAGCCGGCGCAGCGCCGGCCCTCGGCCTCGATCAGCGGGCGACGGATCAGCAGCGGCTCCGCCAGCATCAAGGCGAGCGCGTCATCCGCGCCGAGCGCCAGCGGATCGATTTCGCCCGATTTGACGCGCGGCGCAGCCGGGTTGAACCAGTTCGCCACCGGCATGTCGCCGAAAAAGCCGAGCAGGCGTTCGCCCGTCCAGGGTTCGGCCAGCAGGTTGCGCTCGTCGAGCCGATGGCCGGCGGCGGCCAGCATGGCCTTCTGCTTGCGGTTCGTGCCGCAGCCCGGCTTTTCGTAAAAGGTCACCAGCGCCATCGCTCTCGACCGCTATACGATATTGAGCTGGATCAGCGGCGCCGCGCCGCCGCGGCCGAGCACCGTATCAACCTTCTTGCGCACGGCCTCGATGGTCAGCGGCTTGACCACCGCGCCATGGGCGCCCGCCTGCATGGCCTCGACCGCCAGTTTCTCTTCATCCTTCTCGCAGACGATCAGGACGCGGACGCCGGGATAGCGGGCGCTGAACTCGCCGAGCAGGTCCACGCCCCTCTTCTGAACCCAGGAGACGCCGAGCAGGATGAGATGCGGCGTCAGCCAATCCTGGCCCTTGTCGAAGGCCTCGTCGGGCGAGGCCAGCTCGTGGGTCTCGATCTCGTCATGCAGCATGAACTGCAGCACGGCGCGGGTGATCTCGTCCTCGTCGACGACAAAAACCCGTCGCTGATCGACCGCCTTGGAAGTCTCAACGCCAATCTGCATCGCCGCCTCGCTCGATATTGGGACCGGTCTCACTGGCGCGGCTCAATATTAAGAAAAGCACGCGCGCGTGATGCCCAAGCAAGTTCCATTCCGCCCTTCTGTCGGGATTGGAGCCTGGTCGCCGCCAGCCCTGAAATTGCGACAAACGTGTCTTGTTTGCCGCAGCCGCGACGGGCCTGTCGGGTTTTTCACAGAGGGCGGAAAGATGGCGGCTCTTGAAATATATTAATTAAAACAGTGTGTTGAGAGATAAAAAATTCTGGCACGCCGGTTGCAAACCTATTCGGCGGAACGGTGAGTAAGGGCTGAACGCACGTAGACGCGAGACGAGCGATGCGTTCCTTCCCGTCAAAGCGGGTCCGTTTCTGACAGAGAGAAACAGTCTCGCGCAGAACGCGCGAAGTTAACGCCAGACAGTCACTGATTAAGGAGCATGACATGGCTAGCTTGAGGCAGATCGCCTTCTACGGCAAGGGTGGTATCGGCAAGTCCACCACCTCGCAGAACACCCTCGCCGCGCTCGCGGAGATGGGCCAGAAAATCCTCATCGTCGGTTGCGACCCCAAGGCCGACTCGACCCGCCTGATCCTGCACGCCAAGGCGCAGGACACCATCCTGTCGCTCGCGGCGGCCGCCGGTTCGGTCGAGGATCTCGAACTCGAAGACGTGATGAAGATCGGCTTCCGCGACATCAAATGCGTTGAGTCCGGCGGTCCGGAGCCCGGCGTCGGCTGCGCCGGTCGCGGCGTCATCACCTCGATCAACTTCCTCGAGGAAAACGGCGCTTATGAAGACACCGACTACGTCTCCTATGACGTGCTCGGCGACGTGGTCTGCGGCGGTTTCGCCATGCCGATCCGCGAGAACAAGGCCCAGGAAATCTACATCGTCATGTCCGGCGAGATGATGGCCATGTATGCGGGCAACAACATCTC
>NZ_JAYSBG010000367.1:0-3340 GCF_041915505.1 Rhodoblastus sp.
ACGTATAAAGATATGTTTATATCCTTCTGGACCGATCATGGCCTCAAGCCCCGCCCGCCTTCACGACGCACTGGCCTGTCTCGCCGCCATAGGCGAGGAATCGCGCCTGCGTCTCTATGCGCTTTTAGCCGATGCGGAGCTGGCGGTCAGCGAATTGGTGACGATTCTCGGCCAATCGCAGCCGCGCGTGTCGCGCCATCTGAAACTGCTGCTGGAGGCCGGGCTGGTCGAGCGCCGCCGCGAGGGCGCCTGGGCCTTTTTCCGCGCCTCGGACAAGGGCGCGCCGGCGGCGCTGGCGCAGGCGATTCTGTCCGGGCTCGCCGCCGACGACCCGGCGTTTTCGGCCGATCGCGCCCGGCTTGGCGAGGTCCGCGCGGCGCGGGCGGCGCAGGCGCAGAAATATTTCGAGGCCCATGCGCCGGTCTGGGACGAAACACGACGGCTGCACGCGCCCGAGGCCGAGGTCGAGGCGGCCATTCTAGACGCCGCCCGCAACGGCGGGCCGCGCTGGCGCCGGCTGCTCGACATCGGCTGCGGCGCGGGACGGACGCTTGAGCTGCTCGCGCCCTACGCGGAAAGCGCGCTGGGAATCGATCTGTCCGCCGCCATGCTCGGCGTGGCGCGCGCCCGCGTCGAACAGGCCGGCCTGCGCCATGTGAATCTGCGTCAGGGCGATATTTACGCCCTCCCGGTCGAGCCGGAGTCCGCGGATCTCGCGGTGCTGCATCAGGTGCTGCATTATCTCGACAATCCCGCCCGCGCCTTGCGCGAGGCCGCCCGCGCCTTGGCGCCGGGCGGGCGGCTGATCGTGGTCGATTTCGCCCCGCATCAGAACGAGATGCTGCGCGAAAAACACGAGCACCGCCGCCTCGGCTTCGCCGCCGCGGAGGTCGCGGATTATCTGCGTCAGGCCGGGCTTGAGCCCGTGCTGCATCACGATCTCGCGCCGGGCGATTCCGCCGGCGAGGACAAGCTCACCGTTTCCCTTTGGCTGGCGCGCGATCCGCGCCCGGCCTCGCCATGAGAGCGCCATGATCCAAGACCTGAGGCTCAGCCGCAACAAGCACCGGCCGATCGACGTGTCGTTCGAATTCTTTCCGCCCAAGACGCCGGAAATGGAGGCGACGCTGTGGGAAGCGATCTCGCGCCTCGCGCCGCTGCAACCGAAATTCGTGTCGGTGACCTATGGCGCCGGCGGCTCCACACGCGAGCGCACCCATTCCACCGTCGCGCGCATCCTGCGCGAAACCGCCATCAAGCCGGCGGCGCATCTGACCTGCGTCGGCGCCACGCGCGAAGAGGTCGACGAGGTCGCGCGCGGCTATTGGGATGAGGGCGTGCGGCATGTCGTGGCCCTGCGCGGCGACCCGCAGGGCGGACTCGGCGGCGCCTATGCGCCGACGCCCGGCGGCTATGCTCATTCCACCGATCTGGTCGCCGGCCTGCGCGCCATCGGCGATTTCGAAATCTCGGTTTCGGCCTATCCCGAAAAACATCCCGAGAGCGCCAGCTTCGCGCAGGATATCGATGTGCTGAAGCGCAAGATCGACGCTGGCGCGACCCGCGCGATCACGCAATTTTTCTTCGACAACGACATTTATTTCCGCTTTCTCGACCGCGTGCGCGCGGCGGGGATCATGATCCCGATCGTGCCCGGCGTGACGGCGGTGCAGAACTTCAAACAGACCGCCAATTTCGCGAAAAGGGCGGGCGCGAGCGTGCCGGATTGGCTGGCCGAGCGTTTCGAGGGACTGGACGACGATCTGCCGACGCGCCGCCTGATCGCGGCGGCGGTGGCGACGGAACAGGTGTTCGACCTGCTCGATCGCGGCGTCGAGCAGTTCCATTTCTATACGATGAACCGCGCCGATCTGGTCTTCGCGGTTTGCCATCTGCTGGGCGTTCGGGCGACGAACTGAAAAAGGGCCGCCCCTCACCCCAACCCTCTCCCCGCAGGTGGGGAGAGGGAGCGACGGCCCTCCGAGCGTGGAGGGCGCAGGAAACGACAACGGGATCGCGACATGACCACGACAAATCGCTTTGGCGGCAAGACGGTTCTCGAAGCCCTGACGGAAGCGGCGCGCGAAAGAATTCTCGTGCTCGACGGCGCCATGGGCACGATGATCCAGCAGCGCAAATTCACCGAGGCCGATTTTCGTGGCGCGCGTTTCGCCGATTGGCCGCGCGATCTGCGCGGCAATAACGACCTGCTGATCCTGACCCAGCCGGACGCGATCCGCGAAATTCATCTCGCTTATTTTCAGGCCGGCGCCGATATTGTCGAGACCAATACCTTTTCCTGCACAACCATCGCGCAAGCCGATTACGGCATGGAATCGCTCGCCCGCGAGCTGAATGTCGAAGGCGCGCGGCTCGCGGTCGAAGCCGCGATCGAGGCGGAAAAGCGCGACGGAAAAAAACGCTTCGTCGCCGGCGCGATGGGGCCGACCAACCGCACCGCCTCGATCTCGCCGGACGTGTCCAATCCGGGCTTCCGCGCCGTGACCTTCGATGATTTGCGCATCGCCTATAAGGAAGCGGCGAGCGGCCTGATCGAGGGCGGCGCCGATATTCTGCTGGTCGAGACCATTTTCGACACGCTCAACGCCAAGGCCGCATTATTTGGCATTGACGAAGCCTTCGAGGAAGCCGGCGTCACCTTGCCGGTGATGATTTCCGGCACGATCACCGATCTTTCCGGCCGCACGCTTTCCGGCCAGACGCCGGCGGCCTTCTGGCATTCTTTGCGCCACGCGAAGCCGTTTTCCATCGGCCTGAATTGCGCGCTCGGCGCGCGCGAAATGCGCGCACATATCGCCGAATTGTCGCGCATCGCCGACACATCCGTCTGCGCTTATCCGAACGCTGGACTGCCCAATGAATTCGGCCTTTACGACGAAAGCCCCGAGGCCATGGCGGCGCTGGTCGGCGAATTCGCCGACAGCGGTCTGGTCAATGTGGTCGGCGGCTGCTGCGGCACCACGCCGGCGCATATTCACGCCATCGCCAAGCGCGTCGCGGGCGTGAAGCCGCGCGAGATTCCGGTCATCGAACCCTTGCTGCGGCTGTCGGGACTGGAGCCGTTCACGCTCACCTCCGACATCAAATTCGTGAATATCGGCGAGCGCGCCAATGTCACCGGCTCCGCCAAATTCCGCAAATTGATCCAGGCCGGCGATTACAACGCCGCGCTCGACATCGCGCGCGATCAGGTCGCCAATGGCGCGCAGATCATCGACGTCAATATGGACGAGGGCCTGCTGGATTCGCAGAAGGTGATGGTCGAATTCCTGAACCTGGTCGCCGCCGAACCGGATATCGCGCGCGTGCCGGTGATGGT
>NZ_JAYSBG010000368.1:0-3337 GCF_041915505.1 Rhodoblastus sp.
AGCGCCTCGCCGCGCCTTCCCGCGCGCCAATGCCGCCACGCCGATTCCAAAGCCTCGGCATTGGCGCCGTCGCTCTTCTTGCCGCCGTGGAGAAAGGCCGCCCAATCGCGCCAGCGTTCCGGGCTGCCGCCGCCTTCCAGCAAAGCGCAGCGCAAGACGTCTGGCGTATCGCCCGGCGCCAACCCGAGCGCCGCGCGCAAGGCGTCCGGCGCCTCGGCGCGGAACTGTGCGCGCCTTCCGAGCGCCTCGTCGAGCAGCGTGTCGAAGACGAGGCCGGCGTCCTCCGCCACGCGCGTCAGCGCCACGCCGAGCCGCGCGTCATGTTCGGCGCGCGCCAGAACATCGCGGCGCGCGCGCGCAATCAATTGCTGCCGCTCGACATCCTCCGCCACGACAAAGCCCGCCGCAACATTGGCCTCGAAGGGCGCCGCATGCAGCACGCGTTCGCAAAAGGCGTGCAAGGTCTGGATCTTCAATCCGCCCGGCGTCTCGACCGCGCGCGCGAATAATTTGCGCGCGAAATCCAGTGCGTGTTTCTCGCGCGAACGTTCGGCGCCGGTCGCCGCGATGGCGTCCGCCAAAGCCGCATCGTCGAGCGCGGTCCATTTCGACAAAGTCTGAAACACGCGCTCGGCCATATTGGCCGCCGCCGCCTTGGTGAAAGTCAGGCACAGGATGCGGCCGGGCGCATAACCCGCCAGCAGCAGGCGGATCACGCGCTGCGCCAGCACATGGGTCTTGCCAGAGCCGGCATTGGCCGAAACCCAGGCTGAATTGCGCGGATCGGACGCGCGCGCCTGTCGCGCCCGCGTGTCCTCGGGAATGAGCCGCGCGCCGCTCATGAGTCCTCCCCGCCCTCGGCGCCGGAGGCCGACCATTCCCGTGTCCGCGCGAGATGGTCGTAATCATTGTAGCGCAGAGCGAATTGCGGAAAGGGCCGCGCCGGATAGCCCTGTTTCGGATCGCGGAAATCGTTGAGCAGTTGAACCAGTTCCTCGAAATGCGCGGCGACCAGTTCCGCGAAAGGCTTTTCCTTCGGATCGTCAAGGCCGCGCGTTTTCGCATTGCCGCCGCCGATCGGCACGTAAAAGGCGTCGGTCGCCGCGCGCGCGGGCACGCCACGAAAGGCGCCACGCTCCAGCATCGCCGCCTCGAGCGTCAATTGCGGCGCCCAGCCGGCGCGCACCTCCTTGTCGGATGGCGGCCGCCCGCTCTTATAATCGACCACGGCCGCCGTTCCATCCTTCAGCAATTCGACGCGGTCCGCCTTGGCTGTGAGCGCGAAATCCGAGCCGTCAGCCAGCGGAATGGTCAGCCGGCCGCCGACCTCGACCGCGAGCTGTTCGAGCAGCGGCCGCCGCTCGCTCTCGAAAGCGAGATATTTGTCGAGCCCTTGCAACAAACGCGGCCAGCGGAAGGCGAGAAATTCCGGCAGCGTCATGAAATCCGCCAGATTGTCCTGCGCCAGCGCCACCAGTTTCGCGCGCGCGTCATCGGGCAAGGGGCCGGCGGGATAGAGGCGGCAGAACCGGTCCAGCGCGTCATGCAACGCCACGCCGATTTCGCGCAACCCCGGTTCTTGATCGAGCTCTGGCAGAGGCAGAAGTTTCAGGATGAATTCGGCATAGATCGCATAGGGATCGCGCCGCAGCGTTTCGATCCGCGTCACCGACAATTTTTGCGGGCGCAGCGCGAGCGGCGGGACCGGCGCCGGGCGGCGCAGCGGCGACGCCAATGGCGCAGCGTCGAGCTGGCGCGCGTGCGCGAGCCAGTTGTCGCCGCGCGCGCGCAATTCGGCGAAAACAGGCGCGCCGGCCAAAGCCTCCATCCGTTGCAGGAAACGCGAGGGCGTGGTCGGCGCGCCGCCGCGTTTTTTTGCGCGGCTCAGCACCACTTCGGGCGCGCCGAATCCTTGTGTGAAATCGTGCGCGGTCTGGCCGATGCGGCGCTCCGGCGACGACAGGCCGAGCTTGGCGCGCATCTCGCGGTTGAGGAAGCAGTCGGTCTGGCCACGCGGCGGCCAGACCGTCTCGTCCAGCCCGGCCATGACGAGGCGGTCGACCGCGATCAGACGCGCTTCGAGCAGGCCGAGGATTTTCAGGCGCGGATGGGCGCGCGCCGGCCCGCGTAACACCTGCTCGCCGATCAGCGCGTCGAAGAAAGCGGTATAGCTCTCCGCATGAAACGTGAAGACCGCATTGGCCGATTGCTCCAGCTCCGCGAACAGACGCTCCAGCGCCTCGCCATCCTCGCCCGCCGGCAGCGCGGTCGCATCGCCCGCGACAATCAAGCCGAGCGCCTTGCGATGCGCGGCGAGCCACGGTTTCAGCCCGCTTTCGCCTGCGGCCCCTGACAGTTCTCGCAGCGGCGCGAAAGCCGCGTCGAGCCGCGCTGCGAAATCGTCCAAGGCGGTCCAATCCTCGGGCGAAATCGCCTGCTGGCGAGGATGGGCGTGCGGGTCTTCCGTCGCCTTGCGCGCCGGCGCGATCCTTTCGTGCCAAAGATCGCCCGTCGCGTCCGAACGCAACACGCCGATCTCGAACAGGCCGGCGAGGCGCTCGGCTTCGGCGCCGAGGCCGAGCGTGCAATCGGGATGCGACAGCAGCGCCGCCCAATCGGCGCCGGCGCCCGTCAGCGCCAGCGGAATCAGCCGCGCAATCACGCCGGCCCGCGCGGCGGCGAGCGGCGCGCCGCCGGAATCGTCGATCTCGACATTCCAGCGCAGCAGTTCCGCGCGCACGCGCTCGGCGAGGCCGCGATCCGGCGTCGCCAGCGCCGCCGTCCGGCCCGGATGTTCCAACGCCTCGCGCAGGCAGACGGCGATGGCCAAAGCCTCCTCGCGTTCGTCGGCGGCCTCGATCAGCGCCGCGTTCGCGAGCGTGTCTTCCAGCGCGCCGGGCGCCTGATCCGCGCGCCAGATCGCCCACAGATCGGTCGTATCCGCCGGCCGGAAGGCTTCCGAGGCGAAGCGGTCGCGCGCGCCCATTTCCGCGAGCGCGACGACCTCGTCGCGCGTCACGCCAATGGTCTCGATCAGCCGCGCCAGAAACGCCTGCGGATGGGTGGCGCAGGGCTCATTGCCGGCGCGGATCGCGGCGAAGGATGTTTCATCGAGATGAAGATCGAGCCCGGGCAGAACCACCGCGCCCTGCTCCGCGCGGGCGATGGCCGCGAGCAGGCGGGCGGTCGCGATATTCGAACCGGTCGAGCCGATGGCGATGACCGGATTTTTTTCGCGCGCCACGGCTTCCAGCGCGCGGGCGATCAACGCCTGCTGGCGCGCGGCCGGATCGACGAAGCCGCGCTCGCGCTGGATATCGGGCCACAGGCTGATCGC
>NZ_JAYSBG010000369.1:0-3313 GCF_041915505.1 Rhodoblastus sp.
CTCCGAAATTCATTCGCTGAAGGAGGCGCTGGCGCCTCCCCTCTTCGCGCGTCACCGGGAGGCGCTCGCGCCTCCCGTCAAATCATTCTGCGGCTTCGGCCGGCGGCGTTTCTTCATTCGCCGGCGGTGCGGACTGGTTCAGCTCGACATTGAGGCCGAGCGAACGCATTTCCTTGACCAGCACGTTGAAGCTTTCCGGAATGCCGGATTCGAACGTATCGTCGCCGCGCACGATGGATTCGTAGACCTTGGTGCGACCCGCGACGTCGTCCGACTTCACCGTCAGCATTTCCTGCAGCGTATAAGCCGCGCCATAGGCTTCGAGCGCCCAGACTTCCATTTCGCCGAAGCGCTGGCCGCCGAACTGCGCCTTGCCGCCAAGCGGCTGCTGCGTGACCAGCGAATAGGGGCCGATCGAACGCGCGTGGATCTTGTCGTCCACCAGATGGTGCAGCTTGAGCATGTAGATCACGCCCACCGTCACCCTGCGGTCGAAAGCCTCGCCGGTGCGGCCGTCATAGAGCACGGTCTGGCCCGAACCGTCGAGCCCGGCCTGCTCCAGCATCTTGACGATGTCCGGCTCGCGCGCGCCGTCGAAGACGGGAGTCGCGATCGGCACGCCGCGGGTCAGGTTCTGGGCGATCTCGACCAGTTCGCCATCGGCCACGGCGCCAAGCTCCGAGGTGTCGGCGCCCTTGCCGTAAAGCTCGACCAGCTTGTCGCGCAGCGGCGCCGAATTCAGCGAACGCTGATAGGCGTTGACCGCTTCCGCGACCTGCTTGCCGAGATTGCGGCAGGCCCAGCCCAGATGCGTCTCCAGAATCTGGCCGACGTTCATGCGCGAGGGCACGCCGAGCGGGTTCAGCACGATGTCGACGGGGGTGCCGTCGGCGAGGAAGGGCATGTCCTCTTGCGCCAGAATGCGCGAGACCACGCCCTTGTTGCCGTGGCGGCCCGCCATCTTGTCGCCGGGCTGGATCTTGCGCTTCACCGCGACGAAGACCTTGACCATCTTCATCACGCCGGGCGACAGCTCGTCGCCGCGCTGCAGCTTCTCGACCTTGTCGAGGAAGCGGCTCTCAAGCCCCTTCTTCGCCTCGTCGTACTGCTTGCGCATGGCCTCGATCTCGCCCATCAGGGCGTCGTCGTCGACCGCGAAGACCCACCATTGCGAGCGCGGATATTCGTCGATCAGCTCGCGGCTCAGCACCTGCTCCTTCTTGAAGCCCTTCGGGCCGGAAAGAGCGGTCTTGCCGATCAGCATGTCGGCGAGGCGCGCATAGACGTTGCGGTCGAGGATCGCCAACTCGTCGTCGCGGTCCTTGGCGAGACGCTCGATTTCCTCGCGCTCGATCGCCTGGGCGCGCTCGTCCTTGTCGACGCCGTGGCGGTTGAACACGCGCACTTCCACGATCGTGCCCTGCACGCCCGGAGGAACGCGCAGCGAGGTGTCGCGCACGTCGGAAGCCTTCTCGCCGAAAATGGCGCGAAGCAGCTTTTCTTCCGGCGTCATCGGGCTTTCGCCCTTGGGCGTGATCTTGCCGACGAGAATGTCGCCCGCCTGCACTTCCGCGCCGATATAGACGATACCCGCCTCGTCGAGATTCTTCAGCGCCTCTTCCGAAACGTTCGGAATGTCGCGCGTGATTTCTTCGGGACCGAGCTTGGTGTCGCGGGCCATCACCTCGAATTCATCGATATGGATCGAGGTGAAAATGTCTTCCTTGACGATCTTCTCGTTGAGAAGGATCGAATCTTCGAAGTTGTAGCCGTTCCAGGGCATGAAGGCGACGACCACATTGCGGCCGAGCGCCAGATCGCCCATGTCGGTCGACGGACCGTCGGCCAGAATGTCGCCCTTGCGCACGATGTCGCCGACGCGCACCAGCGGACGCTGGTTGATGCAGGTCGACTGGTTCGAGCGCTGGAACTTCATCAATCGGTAGATGTCGACGCCCGGACGGGCGGCGTCGAGTTCTTCCGTCGCGCGGATGACCACGCGGGTGGCGTCGATCTGGTCGACCACGCCGGCGCGCCGGGCGGCGATGGCGGCGCCCGAATCGCGCGCGACCACGCCTTCCATGCCGGTGCCGACCAGCGGCGCGTCGGCGCGGACCAGAGGCACCGCCTGGCGCTGCATGTTCGAGCCCATCAGCGCGCGGTTGGCGTCGTCGTTCTCCAGGAACGGGATCAAAGCCGCGGCGACCGAGACGAGCTGTTTCGGCGACACGTCCATGAAATCGACATGGTCAGGCGTGAGCATGACCACATCGCCGGCGCGGCGGCAGACGACCAGATCTTCGGTCAGGGCGCCCTTGTCGTCGAGCGACGCATTGGCCTGGGCGACAGAATATTTCTGCTCTTCCATCGCCGACAGATAGACCACCTCGTCAGTGACGCGGCCGTCTTTCACGCGGCGATAGGGCGCCTCGATGAAGCCGTATTTATTGACGCGCGCGAAAGTCGCGAGCGAGTTGATCAGGCCGATGTTCGGGCCTTCCGGCGTCTCGATCGGACAGATGCGGCCGTAATGGGTCGGATGCACGTCGCGGACTTCGAAGCCGGCGCGCTCGCGAGTCAGGCCGCCCGGGCCAAGCGCCGACAGACGGCGCTTATGGGTGATCTCCGACAGCGGATTGGTCTGGTCCATGAACTGCGAAAGCTGCGACGAGCCGAAGAACTCGCGCACGGCCGCCGCCGCCGGCTTGGCGTTGATCAGGTCCTGCGGCATGATCGTGTCGATATCGACCGAGGACATGCGCTCCTTGATGGCGCGCTCCATGCGGAGCAGGCCGAGGCGATATTGATTTTCCATCAATTCGCCGACCGAACGCACACGGCGGTTACCGAGATGATCGATGTCGTCGATTTCGCCACGGCCGTCGCGCAGGTCGACCAAAGCCTTGACCACGGCGAGAATGTCGGCGCGACGCAGCACACGGGTGGTGTCCGGCGCGTCGAGGTCGAGGCGCATGTTCATCTTCACGCGGCCGACCGCCGAGAGGTCATAGCGCTCGGCGTCGAAAAACAAGGAATGGAACATGGCTTCCGCGGAATCGATCGTCGGCGGCTCGCCGGGACGCATCACGCGGTAGATGTCAAACAGGGCCTCTTCACGCGAGCTGTTCTTGTCGACAGCCAGCGTGTTGCGGATATAGGGGCCGATATTGATGTGGTCGATGTCGAGGATCGGCAGCTCTTCGAAACCGAGGCCGAGGAGATGCTCCAGCGTCTTGGCGGTGATCTCGTCGCCCGCTTCGGCGAAGATTTCGCCGGTCTGCGGGTTATAGAGATCTTCCGCGATGAACTGGCC
>NZ_JAYSBG010000370.1:0-3296 GCF_041915505.1 Rhodoblastus sp.
GGGCTGAGGATGTTCTCGCCGTCCAGCAGAACCTCGCCCTCCGCGCGTTGGCGCGGATAGAGGTCGTACATGCGGTTCAGGACGCGCAGCAATGTGGACTTGCCGCAGCCCGAGGGGCCGATGAAGGCCGTCGTCTGATTGGCGTAGAGCGTGACATTGACCGACTTCAGCGCCTTGTGGTCGCCGTAGTAGAAGTCGAGATTGCGGACCGACATCTTTTCCGCGAGCTTGTCGCGCGATGCGGGGGCTTCCTGCGAAAGAACATTGGTCATTTGCTGGTCCTTTGCGCGCCGAGAACACGAGCGGTGATCGACAAAGTCAGAACGGCGAGGGTGATGAGAAGCGCGCCGGCCCAGGCGAGCGACTGCCATTCCTTGTAGGGCGACAGCGCGAACTGGAAGATCACGACCGGAAGGCTGGCCATGGGCGCGTTCAGATTGGTGCTCCAGAACTGATTGTTCAGAGCGGTGAAGAGCAGCGGCGCGGTCTCGCCGGAAACGCGCGCCACGGCCAGCAGCAGGCCCGTGATGAGGCCCGCGCGCGCCGCTTTATAGGCGACATGGCGGATGACCAGGGAGCGCGGCAGGCCGAGCGCCGTCGCGGCCTCGCGCAAAGTTCCGGGGACGAGGTTGAGCATGTCCTCAGTGGTGCGCACCACGACCGGCACCACCAGCAGCGCCAACGCAACCGAGCCCGCGAGCGCCGAGAAATGGCCCATCGGCACGACGGTGATCTCGTAGACGAACAGGCCGATGACGATCGATGGCGCCGACAGCAGCACGTCATTGATGAAGCGCACCACGGTGGCGAGCTTCGAGTCGCGGCCATATTCGGCCATATAGGTGCCGGCGAACATGCCGAGCGGGGCGCCGATCAGCACGCCGAAGAAAGTCATGATCAGCGAGCCGACAATGGCGTTGGCCAAGCCGCCAGCGGAGCCGGGCGGCGGCGTCGTCTGGGTGAAGACGGCGGGCGAAAGCCCCGAGAGGCCATTCCACAACAGAGCGAACAGGATGAGGGCCAACGCGATCAGGCCCACGCCCGCCGAAGCGACGCAGAGGCTCATGGCGATGGCGCTGCGCGTCTTGCGCGCGGCTTGCAAGGCGGACATGTCAGCGCGCTCCCTTGCTCTGGATCCGCATCAGCATCAGACGCGAGATGGCGAGGACGATGAAGGTGATGATGAACAGCAGCAGGCCGAGGGTGACCAGCGACGAGGTGTAGATCTGGCCGTCGGCCTCGGTGAATTCGTTGGCGATGGTCGCCGAAATGGTCGTGCCCGGTCCGAGGATCGAGGGATAGATCTTGTGCGCGTTGCCGATCACGAAAGTGACCGCCATGGTCTCGCCCAAGGCGCGGCCAAGCGCGAGCATGACGCCGCCGACCAGTCCGACGCCGGTATAAGGCGCGACAATGCTGCGCATGACTTCCCAGCGGGTGCAGCCAACCCCATAGGCGGCTTCCTTCAGCACCGGCGGAACCGTGTCGAACACGTCGCGCGAGATCGAGGAGATCAGCGGCAGGATCATGATCGACAGAATGATGCTGGCCGTCAGGATGCCGATGCCATAGGGCGGACCGGCGAAAACCTGATTGAGTAGCGGCACACTGGCGAAGGTCCCGATCAGCAACGGCTGGACCGTCGCCTGCAGGAAGGGCGCAAAGATGAACATGCCCCAGATGCCGTAAATGATCGAGGGAATGCCGGCGAGCAGCTCGACGGCGATGCCGATCGGGCGACGCAGCCCATAGGGGCAGAGCTCGGTCAGGAAGACGGCGATGCCGAAGCCGAGCGGCACGGCGATGATCAGGGCGATGACCGAGGTGACGATCGTGCCGTAAATGGCGGGCGCGCCGCCGAAATTCTCGGTCACCGGGTTCCAGGCCTGCGAGGTCAGGAAGCCGAAGCCGAATTTGCTCAAAGCGGGAATGGAGCCGTCGATCAGCGAGATGATCACGCCGCCGAGCATCACCAGGACCGCGATCGCGCAGGTCTTGGTCAGCAGATGAAAGGCGTTGTCGCCGAACTGGAACTGGCGCAACACTTTTTCACGAAGTCCGCCCTGCGCCGCAGGTTTCGCAACGGAACTCAATGCCGCCTCCGCCATATCTCGTTCCTCGTCTTTGATCGCGGCCGGGGACGCGCGCCCCCGGCCGCCGTGAATGCGATTACGAAGGCGCTTACTTGGCGGCTTCGTAGACCGGCTTGCCGTCGGAGGTCTTGACGTCCGTCCAGGCCTTGCGGATCAGACCGATAACATTATCGGGCATCGGGATGTAGTCGAGCGCCTCGGCCTCCTTGGCGCCGTTCTTGAAGGCCCAGTCGAAGAACTTCAGGGCTTCGCCGGCGACGGCCGGATCGCTCGGGGCCTTCGGGATCAGGATGAAGGTGGCCGCGGTGATCGGCCAGGACTTCTCGCCCTTCTCGTCGGTCAGGATTTCACGGAAACCCGGCGCATTGGCCCAATCCGCATTGGCGGCGGCGGCCTGGAAGGTCTCCGAGCTCGGAGCCACAACCTTGCCGTCGCGGTTCACCAGACGGGCGTAGTTCATCTTGTTCTGCTTGGCGTAGGCGTATTCGACATAGCCAATCGAAGCCTTGGTGTTGGCGACGGTGTTGGCGACGCCTTCATTGCCCTTGGCGGCGAGGCCGGCCGGCCATTCGACGGCCGGAGCCGCGCCGATCTTGGCCTTCCAGTCGTCCGACACCTTGGAGAGGTAGTCGGTGAAGTTGAAGGAGGTGCCCGAGCCGTCCGAACGATGGACGACGGCGATCGGGGCCTCGGGGAGCTTCACGCCCGGGTTGAGCTTGGCGATGGCCGGATCGTTCCAGCTCTTGATCTCGCCGAGATAGATCTTGGCGACGGTCGGGCCGTCAAGGATCAGATCGCCGGGATTGACGCCGTCGAGATTGACGACGAGCACGATGCCGCCCATGACCTGCGGCCACTGGACCAGACCCTGCTTCTCAAGCTCTTCGGCCTTGAGCGGAGCGTCGGTGGCGCCGAAGGTCACGGTGCGGGCGATGATCTGCTTGATGCCGCCGCCGGAGCCGATCGACTGATAATTCAGGCCGATGCCGGTGTCCTTCTTATAGGTGTCGGCCCATTTGGCGTAGACCGGATAGGGGAAGGTCGCGCCGGCGCCGGAGATATCGGCGGCGAACGCGACCGCGGCCGCGCCGACGACGGCGACCGCGAGAGCGGAACGAAGGAGGAATTTCGACATGCCAGACCTCTCAGGAGGTTGAACTTCACACGCGAGCTGTGAGCCGCTCGCGGATTGCGCGGAAGCGC
>NZ_JAYSBG010000371.1:0-3293 GCF_041915505.1 Rhodoblastus sp.
GTCCGGTGCTCGCCTTGGTGCGCGATGAGACGGGCCAGGCCAATTACATTGTCGAAAAAGTGCTGGAGGCGCGCGAGGCCGGCGAGCAACTCAAGGCGCAGGCCGTGCTGTTCCGCGCGGCCCACCATAGCGGGCCGCTCGAAGTCGAACTGACTCGCCGCAACATTCCTTTCGTGAAATTTGGCGGCCTGAAATTCCTCGACAGCGCCCATGTCAAGGATCTGCTGGCGCTGCTGCGTTTCACCCAGAACCCGCGCGACCGCGTGTCCGGCTTCCGCCTCCTGCAGATCCTGCCCGGAATCGGCCCCTCGACCGCCCGGAACGCGCTGGACGCGAGCGGGGCCGAGGCTGATCCGGTGGCGGCGCTAACGGCTTTCGCCCCGCCGGCCAAGGCAGCCGAGGACTGGGCCGGCTTCGTCGGCGCGATACAAGCGCTCCATCGCCGCGACGCCGAATGGCCGGCGCAGGTCGCCTGCGCCCGCGCCTGGTATGAGCCCCATCTCGAACGGCTGCATGAGGATTCCGCGACCCGCCAGATCGATCTCGTCCAGCTTGAACAGATCGCAGCGACCTATCCTTCGCGCGAACGCTTCCTGACAGAACTGACGCTCGATCCGCCCGACGCGACCAGCGGCGAAGCCGGCGTCCCGCTGCGCGACGAGGATTATCTGATCCTGTCCACCATCCATTCCGCCAAGGGCCAGGAATGGAAATCGGTCTTCCTGCTCAATGTGGTGGACGGCTGCATTCCCTCCGATCTTGCGACCGGCGTCGAGGCCGAGATCGAGGAGGAGCGCCGGCTGCTCTATGTCGCCATGACCCGCGCCAAGGACCGCCTGCATCTTCTGGTTCCGCAGCGCTTTTTCACCCATGGCCAGCACGCGCGCGGCGACCGCCACGTCTATGCGGCGCGCAGCCGGTTCATTCCCGCCGCGCTCACCCCTTTGTTCGAGTCGACCGCGTGGCCTCCCGCCACGGAATCCACCCCTGCGGGGCCCGCGCCGCGCGCGCGGATCGATATTGGCGCGCATATGCGCGGCATGTGGCGCTGAGCCGAGCATTGCCGCTAAGCCTCTGCAATGCTAGCCTGATTTTGCGCCGCAATGATGGAGTTCAGGCTTGTCCCCCGACGCGCCATACCGAAAACGTGACCTCGCGGCGCGTTTCGCCTTTTTCGTCGGCCTGTGGCTGATGATCGCGGGCTGGAGCCCCAAGGACCTGCCCGTCGGCGTGGCGGCGGCGGCCGGCGCGGTCTGGATCAGCCTCGTTCTGGCCCCGCCCGGCGACCTGCGGCCGCATTTCGCGCCCCTCGTCGTGCTGGTCTTTCGCTTCCTTCGCGGCTCGATCGTCGCCGGCCTCGATGTGGCCCGCCGGGCGCTGGCGCCGCGAATCGACATCGAGCCGGGCTTCGTCGCCTGCCCGCTGACCATTCCGCCCGGCTTCGCCCGCAACGCCTTCTGCCTGCACCAGAGCCTGCAGCCCGGCTCGCTGCCGACCGGCGCCGAGGGCGACCGTCTCATGGTCCATGCTTTGGACATGAGCCAGCCGATCGCCGCGCGTCTGGCGGAGGACGAGGCCTTGTTCGACAAGGCGCTGCTCCATGAATGAACTGCTGCTGGCCGCCGCCGGCCTGGTCGTGCTCACCGTCGCCATCGGCCTCGCCCGCGTGCTGCGGGGCCCGGAAGACGTCGACCGCCTGATGGCGACGCAATTGCTGGGCACGGGCGGGATCGCCGCCCTGCTGCTAATCGCCTATGCGACCCGCGTCCCGGGCGTCGACGATGTCGCGCTCGGCCTTGCTCTGCTCGCGGCCTTCGCCACCATGGCTTTCGTCAATCTGCTCGATTCCGATGAGGGGGAGGCCGAAAAATGACGATTCTGGCCGATCTTTTCAGCTTCGCCGCGATCGCCGGCGGCGTGTTCTTCTTCATCGCGGGAACCATCGGCCTGTTGCGTTTCCCGGATTCCCTCACCCGCCTGCACGCCCTATCCAAAGCCGACAATCTCGGCCTCGGCCTGATCGTGCTGGGGTTGATTCCCCGCGCAGCGAGCCTGCTCGACGCCTTCAAGCTCATCGCCATCTGGGTTTTGGTGCTGCTCTCAGGCGCCTCCGCGGCGCAATTGATCGGGCGCGCGCTGCGCCGGGGCGGCCGATGAGCGCTCTTCCCGTCATCGATCTCGGCCTCGCCGTCCTGGTCATCGGCATTGCGGCCTGGACTATAACTGCGCGCGACCTGTTCGCCTCGGTGGTCGGCTATGTCGCCTATGGGCTGCTGCTGGCGCTGGTCTGGATCCGCCTCTACGCGCCCGATGTCGCGCTGACCGAGGCTGCGGTGGGCAGCGGCGTGACCGGCGTCCTGCTCGTCACCGCCGGCAAGCGGCTCGGCGCCCTCAAGACCGTGGACGACTCTGCGCCGCCCAGCCTCGCGCTCAAGCTTACCGCCGGCGCGCTCGCCTTGCTGGTCGCCGGCGCGCTGATGACCGTCATCCTGCTGCTGCCGGACCCCGCGCCGTCGCTGGCGCCCGCAGCGGCCGCCGCCACCGACGGCCCGGGCGCCGGGCTCGGCAATCCGATCACCGCCGTGCTGATCTCCTATCGGTCCTTCGACACCATGCTCGAAAAGATCGTGCTGATCCTCGCCGCGCTCGGCGTCTGGTCGGCGGGCGCGGACAAGGCCTGGGGCTCGGCGCCCGCGCCGCTCGGCCGGCGCAATCCCTATGGCGCGACGGTCTTTCTCGCGCAAATGCTGGCGCCGGCCGGCGTCGTGATCGGCATGCACATCTTCTGGGTCGGCGCTGACGCGCCCGGCGGCGCCTTCCAGGGCGGCGCTTTGCTCGCCGCCATGTGGATGATCGCCATGATGGCCCGGCTCACCGAGCCGCCGCGCATCGACGCGCGCTGGCTGCGGCTCGCTCTGGTCGCGGGCCCGGCGGTCTTCCTGATCGCCGGCCTCGCCGGCATCGTCACGGCAGGCAGTTTCTTCGCCTATCCGGCCGCCATCGCCAAGCCGATCATCCTGTTCATCGAGACGTTCATGCTGTTGTCCATCGCGGTCGCCTTGCCGCTGCTCGTCGCCGGCCCGCCCAGCGGGAGGTCCGAGCCATGACCCCGGCGGTTCTCGCGGGCCTGGTCGGCGCGGCTCTGGTCGGCCTCGGGCTCTATGGTCTGATCCTGCATCCGCATCCCCTGCGCAAAGTGCTGGCCTTCAATCTGGTCGGCAGCGGCGTTTTCCTGGTGTTCGGCATTGTCGCGCGGCGCGGCGCGGCGGCCGGCCTGCCGTTCGATCCGGTGC
>NZ_JAYSBG010000372.1:0-3275 GCF_041915505.1 Rhodoblastus sp.
TAGGCCTCGCTCTGGCGCTCGAACAATTCCCAGCAGGGCATCGAGACCACCGCCGCCTTGACGCCTTGCGCCGCAAGTCGTTCGGCGGCCGCGACGGCGAGTTCCACTTCCGAGCCGGTGGCGAGCAAAGTCACGTCGCGCGGGCCATCCGTCTCGCGCAGCACATAGGCGCCCTTGGCGGTGAGGTTCTCGTCCGAACTTTCCGTGCGCAAAGCCGTCACCGCCTGGCGGGTGAGGGCGAGGGCGGAGGGCGTCCGTTTTTCCGACAAAGCCGCCGCCCAGGCCTCCGCCGTCTCGACCGCATCGGCCGGGCGGAAGGTCAGCAGATTCGGCAAGGCGCGCAGGGTCGCGATATGTTCGACCGGCTGGTGGGTTGGGCCGTCCTCGCCGAGGCCGATCGAGTCATGGGTCAGCACATAGATGACCCGCACGCCCATCAAGGCCGACAGGCGAATGCCGCCGCGCGCATAATCCGAGAACACCAGGAAGGTGCCGCCATAGGGGATGAAGCCGCCGTGGAGCGCGATCCCGTTCATGGCCGCCGCCATGCCGTGTTCGCGAATGCCGTAATGGATGTAGCGGCCGCCGAAAGCGCCGGGCGCGACCGATTCCATGCCCTTGGTGATGGTCAGGTTGGAATGGGTGAGATCGGCCGAGCCGCCGATGGTGATCGCGCTGGCGCCATTGATCGCGCCGAGCGCGATTTCGGACGCCTTGCGGGTGGCGAGCTTCGGCTTTTCGGCGACGTGTTTCGCGATCAGATCGCGCAAGGCGACATAGATTTCGCGCGGCGTCTCGCCGGAGATCTGGGCCGTGAAGCCCGCGCCTTGTCGGCTGGCGGCGAGCCGCGCCTTCCATTGGGCGTTGGCGGCGGCGCCGCGCGTGGCGACGCTGCGCCATTCGCCCAGGATCGGCTCCGGCACCACGAAGGGCGGGTGCGGCCAATTCAGTTTTACGCGCGCGGCGGCGATTTCCTCCACGCCGAGCGGTTCGCCATGCGCCTTGGCGGTGCCGGCGCGCGTCGGCGCGCCATAGCCGATCGTGGTGCGGCAGGCGATCAGCCAGGGCTTGTCGCTATTGCCGCGCGCGGCGGCGATGGCGGCGGCGATCTGCTTTTCGTCATGGCCGTCGACCCGCGCCACATTCCAACCGGCGGCGTCGAAGCGGCGGATCTGGTCGGTCGCGGTCGAGAGGTCGGTCGCGCCGTCGATGGTGATATGGTTGTCGTCCCACAGCACGATCAGCTTGCCGAGCTTCAGGCGCCCCGCGAGGTCGATGGCCTCGTGGGACAGGCCCTCCATCAGGCAGCCGTCGCCGGCGACGACATAAGTGTAATGGTCGACCAGTTCGTCGCCGTAGCGCGCGTTCATCATGCGCTCGGCGAGCGCCATGCCGACGGCGGTGGCGACGCCCTGGCCGAGCGGGCCGGTGGTGGTCTCGATGCCGAGCGCGTGGCCATATTCGGGATGGCCGGCGGTGCGCGCGCCGAACTGGCGGAAGCGCTCCAATTGCTCGATCGGCATGTCGGCATAGCCGAGCAGATAGTGCAGGGCGTATTGCAGCATCGAGCCGTGGCCGGCCGAGAGCACGAAGCGGTCGCGGTCGGGCCAGGCCGGATCGGCCGGGTCGAGCTTGATGAACCGCGTGAACAGCACCGTGGCGACATCGGCCATGCCCATCGGCATGCCGGGATGGCCGGATTTGGCCTTTTCCACCGCATCCATGGCCAGGGCGCGAATGGCATTGGCCATGTCGGCGAAGCTGGGGTTGGTCGCCGGGGCGCGTTCCGCGAGGAGAGTCTCGGTCATCACGAATTCCTTCGCTTGTTGTTCACTGGGTGCGAATTCATTTGGTGCGGCGGCTGCGCTCGGTGAGCCGCAGGATCATCGGCGTCAGGATGAGCTGCATGGCGATGTCGAGCTTGTCGCCGGGAATGACGATGGAATTGGCCCGGCTCATCCAGCTCCCGTTGATCATCGACACGAGATACGGGAAGTCGATGCCGCGCGGATTGCGGAAGCGGATCACCACCAGCGATTCGCCTGCCGTCGGGATCCAGCGCGCGATGAAGGGGTTCGAGGTGTCGACCACCGGAACGCGCTGGAAATTGATGTCGGTCTGGGTGAATTGCGGGCAGATGACATGCACATAGGCGTGCATGCGCCGCAGGATCGTGTCGGTCACCGCCTCGGTCGTATAGCCGCGCGAGGCCCGGTCGCGATGGATCTTTTGGATCCATTCGAGATTGATCACCGGCACGACGCCGATCTTGAGATCGCCATAGCCGGCGATGTCGATTCCCTCGGCCTTCACCGCGCCATGCAGGCCCTCGTAGAACAGCAGATCGGAATTGTCGCCGATCTCGCGCCAGTCGGTGAAATGGCCGGGCGGAACGCCATGGCGCTCGGATTCCTCCGTGTCATGGACATAGGTGCGCGCGCGGCACTTGCCGGTTTCCGCATAGGCGCGAAAGGAGTTTTCCAGCTCCGAGAGCAGATTGGCGTCCTCGGAGAAATGGCTGAAGGTGAGATCGCCCGTGTCGCGGCGGCGCGCCATTTCCGCCTTCATCGCGGCGCGGTCGTAGCGATGGAAGGCGTCGCCCTCGATCGAGGCGGCGACGATGCCCTCGCGGCGGAAGATCTGGTCGAAGGTGAACTTGACCGTGCTGGTGCCCGCGCCCGAGGAGCCGATGACGGAAATGATGGGATGTTTGATCGACATAAATTCCGTCCTTAGTGCTGGAACAGGCCGCGCTCGGCGAAAAGCGGCGAGGGGATGCGCTCGTAATGGGCGTTGGAATAGTACGAGGCGATGCGGGCGACCTTTTCGATCGAGCCGAACACCAGAGGCGTGCGCTGGTGCAGCTTTTCGAGCTTTTTCGCGAGGATGCGCTCGAAGCCGTCGGTCGCCGCGCCGCCGGCCTGCTCGACCAGCATGGCGACGGGAAAGGCCTCGTAAAGCAGCCGTAAACGGCCGCGCTCGTAGCCGGCGCGGTCATCGCCGGGATAAAGGAACACGCCGCCGCGCGAGAAGATGCGATGAGCCTCGCCGACCATGCAGGCCAGCCAGCGCATGTTGAAATCCTTGCCGCGCGGGCCGCCATTGCCTTCGATGCAATCGTCGATGAAGGCGCGGATCGGTTCGGGCCAGTGGCGGTAATTCGAAGCGTTGATCGCATATTCGCGCGTCGACGGGGCGATGCGGACATTGCGTGAGACCAGCACGAAGCGGCGGCTGGCGGGATCGAGCGTGAAATGCGCCACGCCTTCGCCGAG
>NZ_JAYSBG010000373.1:0-3267 GCF_041915505.1 Rhodoblastus sp.
GCGAACAGCGCGGCGAGGCGCCGCAGCAGGCGGTCGGCCGGGCCGAACGACCGCGCGCGGCGGTCCATCGAGCGTTCCGGCGCCGCGAAATTCAGGGAAAGCGGCAGCGGCTCGCGCAGTAGCGGCTCGAAGGCGCGGCGCAAGCGCGCGCCCTGGCGCCGCCATTCGCTGGCGCGGCGCATGAGATCGGGCTGCGATTCGAGCGCGGCCGCGACTTCCGCGCTCCGGCCTTCGTCGAGCAATTCGTCGACCAAACGATGCAGATCGCCTTCGGTGACGGGGGCGGACGTCCGTCGTCCCGCCCAGGGGCGGTCGACCCAAGGGCGATTGGCCAAAGCGACGCTGGCCCACGAAAGGCCGGCGCAGCGAATCGCGGCGAGATGGGAGCAGGCTTCGCCCGAAATCGCGCTCGCCAGCCGCGCCCTGGCGAAGGCCAGTCGCGCCAAAGCGCGCTCGGCCGGCATGTCCAGCACGGCGCCGGCCTGATCGTAATTGAGACGCTCCAGGGTGACGAGCGCGAGCAGGGCGCGCAAATCGAGATCGAGCCGGGGCAGCGCCCGCGCCTCGGGCGCCCAGGCGAAATGACGCGCCTCGCTTTCGGCCTCGCCAGCGTCTTCCTTGCGGCGGCCGCCTGATTCGAGTAATTGCGACGCCTTGCGCGCGAGCTGCTCGCGCGCCAGAATCGTTACGCGGCGAAACAAAGCGATCCGCAAGGCCATATCCTGGGCGTCGTCGCCGGCCTCGCTCGTCTTGCGGAAACCGGCGCGCCAGAAGCCGATCAAGGCGTCGTGGACCAGATCGTCGGCGTCCTGATCGACGCGCGCGGCCGCCTCGCCGGCGCCGCGCGACGCCGTCGGCAAGCGGCCCAGCAAAGCGTGAGCGTAACGCCGCAACCGCGGCGCCAGATCGACCGCATAGGATTCCGCGACGACATAGGAGTCCATCGTCTCGACCGTTCTTTCAGGCTTCCTCCCGGCGCTCGGCTGAGCCGAATCTTCCGGTCACTTTATATTAATGACTATTAAACTTTTCATCGCGACTTGAACATAGCCCGATCGGTTGTGCCCACAGCCGCGCGCGTTTCGGGCGGCGCGGCCGCCGCGCGCCGCGGCTCCAGGCGGCGGCCCGCGCCGCCCCCCGGCCTTAGGCCCCCTTGCCTCCGGCCCCGCACGGGGCTAAATGGCCGGACACCGAAGCTGGGATAGATGATGACGATGACAGAAGCGGAAGCCCCCGCCGTGAACCTGCAGACCGGCCCCCTGCGGGGCAAGCGCGGGCTGGTCATGGGGCTGGCCAATAATCGCTCGATCGCCTGGGGCATCGCCAAGGCGGCGCGGCAGGCCGGGGCGGAAATCGCGCTCACCTATCAGGGCGAACCGCTGGAGCGCCGCGTGCGGCCCCTGGCCGAGGAACTCGACGCGCTGGTTGTAGGCGAATGCGACGTCACGGATACGGCGTCGCTGGACCGGGTTTTCGCTGAGATCGAACGCGTCTGGGGCGGGCTCGATTTCGTCGTCCATTGCATCGCCTTTTCGGACAAGGACGAGCTGACCGGCCGTTATGTCGACACCAGCGAAGAGAATTTCAAAACCTCGCTGCTGATCTCCTGTTATTCCTTCACCGCCGTCGCCCAGCGCGCCGAAAAGCTGATGAACAATGGCGGCTCGCTGCTGACCCTGACCTATTACGGCGCCGAGAAATGGATGCCGCATTATAATGTCATGGGCGTGGCCAAGGCCGCGCTGGAGGCCAGCGTGCGCTATCTGGCGGCCGACCTCGGCGTCAAGGACATCCGCGTCAACGCTATTTCGGCGGGGCCGATCAAGACCCTGGCGGCCTCCGGCATCGGCGATTTCCGCTATATTCTCAAGTGGAACGAATATAACGCGCCGCTGCGCCGCACCGTGACCATCGATGAAGTGGGCGAAAGCGCGGTGTTCCTGCTGTCGCCGATGGGACGCGGCGTCACCGGCGAAATCCTGCATGTGGACGCCGGCTATCATATCGTCGGCATGAAGAACCCGAACGCGCCCGACATCGCCGACATCGTGAAGAAGTCCTGATTCGCCGCCATGTCCGCCGGACCGTCGCCGCGCCTCTATTTCCTGCGGCATGGCGAGACTGACTGGAACGCCGAAGGGCGCCTGCAGGGGCGCCAGGACATTCCGCTCAACGCCAAGGGCCGGGCGCAGGCCGTCCGCGCCGGCCGGACGCTCAAAAAGCTGCTGGCCTCGAGCGGCGCGCCGCCGGATCAGATCGCCTTCCAGTGCTCGCCGCTCGACCGGACGCGCGAAACGCTGGAAATCGCGCGGTTGGAGTTGGGCCTGCCGCGCGCGGGCGGCGCGTTCGATGAAAGGCTCATCGAATTCACCTTCGGGCGCTGGGAGGGCCTGACCTGGCCGGAGGTCTGCGCCCGCGATCCCGACCTCGCCCGGGCGCGCGAAACCGACAAGTGGAATTTCACCCCGCCCGGCGGCGAAAGCTATGCGCAACTGGCGGAGAGGCTGGAGCCCTGGCTGGCCGAGCAGGAGCGGCCGAGCGTGGTCATCTCCCATGGCGGCGTCGCCCGCGCGTTGATGGCCATGATCGGCGGCTTGAGCGAAGCGCGCGCGCCCACCGCCGACATCTGGCAAGGGCGGGTGCTGGTTTTTTCGCGAGATCGTTTCAATTGGATTTGACCGCGCGGCGCATGAGCGGCCGGCGGAGGGGGATGAGCCAACTGATTGCGTAGACTCGCGATCTCGGTTGAGCCCGTGGGTTTCCGGAAAGGCGAAAGCGAAGCGTCGCGGGCGCGCGACCCGATTGCCAATGGGGCGAAAGAGATTTAGCGACATTTCCATCGGGAGAAATGTCATGACGACGCGGAATAGAACCCGTCGCGGAATCTCCGCGCGAACGACGCCAGGGCGCCGGGATGCGCCGCAATTCGCCAATGGGCGTGAACGGGCGCTCGCGCCGATCGGCGAGGTCTTCCGGCGTTTCGGCTATGAAGCCGCGACCATGAGCATCCTGTCCCGCGAAACCGGCCTGGGACGATCCAGCCTTTATCATTATTTTCCTTCCGGAAAGCAGGAGATGGCGCTCGCCATTCTCGATCTCGCCGAGATCTTTCTTCGCGATGATCTGGTCATGCGGCTGGCGGGCGAAGGGTCTCTGAATGAGCGGACAGAACGGTTTATCGACCGCCTGAAGGATTATTATCACGGCGGCGCCGTGGGGTGCGTGTTCGCCAGCCTGACGCTGCATGACTGCCCTCCCGTGGTGGCA
>NZ_JAYSBG010000374.1:0-3262 GCF_041915505.1 Rhodoblastus sp.
ATCCCCCGCAGCCATTACGTGATCGAAATTCCACGCGCCCTAAATACCAGCGCGTGGGAGACGACTACGGCAGGGAATATGAGCGCCTTAAGTCCGCCAAGGTAGTTTCTAACGGTTAGATACATCGAGGGCGCCGGCAGGCGTCAAAGCCGCTATGGCCTCCTCCGCCGCGCCCAGCCGATCGGGCGCGACAAAGAGCGCATGCCGTCGAAGCTTGTCGTCGCGCGACGCCATGCGACCGTCACACGACGTCGCATAGCTTAATGTTTCACTTTAGGAGAATGATACAACCAATTGTTCTAATTGGTGAGCGCGCTGGGACTCGAACCCAGGACCCTCTGATTAAAAGTCAGATGCTCTACCGGCTGAGCTACGCGCTCTTCGAGGGTGAAACGGGAAGTACAGGGCTTCTCCCCGCCGGTCAATAGCTCATTCCAAGCTATCCCGCGCCCGCCGCCCCTTCCGTTTCGGCGATTTCAGCGCGGCAGCCATCGCTTCGCCAAGGCGAACAGGCGTGGATCGCGCTTGATCGCGGCTTTCGTCGCCGAAGCCGCGATAAAAAGCGGCGCCGCCAGCCGCCCGATCACGGTCGGCGCGTAAAGCGCCTCGACCAGCGGCTCCCCCTCGTCGCAAAAGCCCGTCTTGTAGCGCGCGTCGCCGACGCCAAGATCGAAGGCCGAAAAGTTGCGCGCGCAGGCGTCCAGCACGACGTGGCATAGCAGCAATTCGCCAGGACTCGATTTCGCGATCTCGGGATCGGAATCGTAGGAAATGAACATGCCCTGCAGCCGACCGCCGCAAAGTCCCGCGCCGAAAGTAGCGACGATCCTGTCGTCCAGCGACAGAGCATGGAATTCAACCTCCGCACGCCCTTCGGCGCGACGCGCCAGCGCCCGATAGAAGGCGCGCGTGGATTGGTCCGCCGCCGCCGCCACATGAGCGTCGCGATGGGCGCCCCGGTGCGCGAAATACGCGTCGAGAATGTGCTCCGCCTGCGCGGCGGTCTCGGCCCGGACATGGCGCAATACGCCCATGCCGGCGAGGCGCTTTTCCTTCTTGCGCATTTTCTTGCGCGCGTCCGGGGAGAAATGGGCGGCGAGAAAAGCCTCGCCGTCTCTGTCCAGGCGCGTCGCATAGGCGCGGCTCGCCGCCGGGCGATGCGGCAGCAAGACGAGCGGATTGGCCGCCTCCCGCCAGAACGGAGGCAGGTTCGACAGGCGATAGAGATGCGGCCCCTTGGGCGCCGCGCGCGCGGCCGCGCGCAATACGGCCTTGAGGTCGGGCGCGGAAAAGAGGCGGTCGCCGCGAAACAGGCCGAGATTGTAGTTGGAATGTTTCCCGCCGAGAAATTGCGCGACCCGCAACGGCCCGAAGCGGAACAGGCCGAGCGGCAGCAAGGCGAGCGGCGCGCCGGCCTCGTCGCGCGCGACCACGAAGAACGGCCGCGCCTCGTCGTGAGCGGCGACGCTTTCGAGCCAGGACAGGATGAAGGTTTCGCTCTGATAGAACGAGCCGCAGCTTTCGGGCGACAAAGCGCGCCAGACCTCCAGCGCCTGCGCCGGATCCTCGAACAATTCGACGCGCGCGAAGGCCGGCCGGGGCGAGGCCGCCGCCGGGATGTCGGATGGTTTGAGCGTGCGCTGCGCGGCGACGGACATTCGCGCTTTCCCTGAGCCCGTCCGGCTTATCAATAAAAGGTCAACGCATGCTTGCTAGCTTGATGCAGGATTGGAGTCAGAGCGCCTTGGCCGTCACGGACTGGAAGAAAAACGTCATTGCGGCCGGCTTCGGCCTGTTTCGCGCCACCCGGCTCCACCGGATCGCGGGCGATCTGTTGCGCGGACGCGGCGTCATCCTGACGTTCCACCGGGTCCGCCCGGCCCCGAGCGACCCTTTCCAGCCCAACGCCCTGCTTGAAATCACGCCGGACTTTTTCGACGCCGTGCTGACGCGCCTGCGCGAGACCGGCCTCGCCATCGTCTCGCTCGACGAGGCCCTGTCGCGCCTCGTCACCGGCGAGGGCGGCCCCTTCGCAGTCCTGACCTTCGACGACGGCTATCGCGACCTGATCGAGCATGTCCTGCCGGCTTTGGAGCGCCATGAGGCGCCGGCGACCTTCTATCTCGCGCCGGGCCTCGCCGACCGCACGGCGCGGCTGTGGTGGGTCGAGCTGGAAGAGGCGATCCGCCGGCTCGATGTCGTCGAACTGAATGTCGGCGGCGTGGAAATCGGCCTGCTGGCGACCGACGTGGCGGAGAAGGCGGAAGCCTTCGAGCGGCTCCGCCTTCTCCTGCGCGAGGCCGGCGAGGAAAGGCTGCTGGGCGCCGTCGCCGCGCTCGCCGCCGAGGCGGGCGTCGACGGGCGCGCTTTGGTCGAGGCGTCCTGTCTCGACTGGGACGATGTGCGCGAGCTGGCGGCCCATGATCTCGTCACCATTGGCGCACATTCCCTGACCCATCCGCGCCTCTCAGCGCTGCCGGTCGAGGTCGCGCGGGCGGAAATCGCCGGCAGCCGCGCGCGGCTGGAGCACGAACTCGGCCTGCCCTGCCGTCATTTCGCTTATCCTTACGGCGACGTGGCCGCCGCCGGCCCGCGCGAATTCACGCTGGCGGCCGAAGCCGGCTTCGCCTCGGCGGTCACGACGCGGCCCGGCATGATCTTCCCGGACCATGCGCGTCATCTGCGCGCCCTGCCCCGCCTGTCCGCCAACGGCCTGTGGCAGGATCTTGCTTTTCTCGACGTCCTGCTGTCCGGCGCGCCCTTCTTCCTGTGGAACGGCGGCCGGCGCGTCAATGTCGGCTGAGCGCCCGGTCAGTCGTCGCGCCGCTCCATCCAGCCGATCAGCGGGATCATCGGAAGCGCCCAGCCGAGGCCGAGCAGCGCGAAAATCAGCAGGCGCAGCGCGCCGGATTCGACCTTCAGCGCCGTGACCTGCGCGAGCATCATCGCCGCGAGCGCATAGACGATCACGAAGACGACCATGAAGACCGCGCCGATCAATTTCCGCTGGCGGCTGCGCATTCAAAACTCCATTCCGAACCGGCTCGCGCACACCGGTTCTCTGGCGAGAACCGGTCAGGAGCGAATGCGACGCCGAGCTGATGCGAGGGGCCTCGATGATCGCGATGAGTCGCGATCATCGAAACCTGGTATTGGATGTTCATACCAAGTTCATGGCGAAAGGCGCAAACAGAGCGGGACGCGGCGCATTGCAGCCGACGTCGTCGGGATATTCTGGGAGAAGACGATGCGTATCCTCAAG
>NZ_JAYSBG010000375.1:0-3259 GCF_041915505.1 Rhodoblastus sp.
AGAGCGAAATAAGCGCCGTGGACGCCTTCAAACCCTTTCTCGTCCGGATCGCCGCCGGCGCCCGCCTCACCCGGCAGGAGGCCGAGGCCGCCTTCGACCTGCTGCTCTCCGGCCAATCGACCCCCGCGCAGACCGGCGCCTTTCTGATGGGCCTGCGCGCCCGGGGCGAGACGCTGGACGAAATGACCGGCGCGGTCTCCGCCATGCGCGGCAAGATGCTGCGCGTGCGCGCGCCGGACGACGCCATCGACATCGTCGGAACCGGCGGCGACGGCGCCCAGACCTATAATATTTCGACGCTCGCCGCGCTGATCGTCGCGGCCTGCGGCGTTCCGGTCGCCAAACACGGCAATCGCGCCGCCTCCTCGCTGTCCGGCGCCAGCGACGTGTTGTCGGAACTCGGCGTGCGCATCGGCATCGCGCCGGAGATCATCGAGAAAAGCCTGCGCGAAGCCAATATCGGCTTCATGACCGCGCAGGCTCATCACGCCGCCATGGCCCATGTCGCCCCCGTGCGCCGCGAACTGGGCGCGCGAACCCTGTTCAACCTGCTCGGGCCGCTCTCCAATCCGGCCGGCGTCCGCCGCGCTTTGATTGGCGTTTACGCCGAAGCCTGGATGGAGCCGATCGCCGAGACGCTGAAAACGCTCGGCGCCGAGACGGTATGGATCGTCCACGGCTCGGACGGGCTCGACGAAATCACGACGACCGGGCCGACCAATGTGCTCGCCCTTGAAAACGGCGCCCTGCGGCGCTTCGAGATCGCGCCAGAGGATGTCGGCCTGAGGCGCGCGACGCTTGAGGAGCTGCGCGGCGGCGACCCGGCCCATAACGCCGCCGCCCTGCGCGCCGTGCTGGATGGCGCGAAGAACGCCTATCGCGACATCGCCGCCTTCAACGCCGCCGCCGCTCTGGTGGTGGCCGGCAAGGCCGCCGATCTCAAGGCCGGCCTCCGCCTGGCCGAGGCGGCGCTGGACAGCGGCCGGGCGCGCGCAACGCTGGAAAATCTGATAAGACTGTCGAACGAGGCGGAAAGCCTGGGTACACAGGCGGGAAAATAGGCGCTAGGGTGGGCCATGTCGGACATTCTGAAAAAAATCGAAGCCTATAAGCGGACGGAAATTTCCGAAGCGAAAGTCCGCGTGCCATTCGCCACGCTCGAACGCCGCGCGCATGACCGCGATCCGCCGCGCGGCTTCGTGCGCGCCATCGAGGCCAAGGCCGACGCCGGCCTGCCCGCGCTGATCGCCGAGGTCAAGAAGGCCAGCCCGTCCAAGGGCTTGATCCGCGCGGATTTCCAGCCCCCGGTCCTCGCCCGCGCCTATGAGGCCGGCGGCGCCGCCTGCCTGTCGGTGCTGACCGACGGCCCGTCCTTCCAGGGCAAGCTCGACGATCTCACCGCCGCACGCGACGCCACCCGTCTGCCGTCCCTGCGCAAGGATTTCCTGTTCGACCCCTATCAGGTCTATGAGGCCCGCGCCGCCGGCGCCGATTGCATCCTGATCATTCTCGCCTGCGTCAACGACCGCGAGGCCCGGGCGCTCAACGCCGCCGCCCACGATCTGCACATGGACGTGCTGGTCGAGGCGCATGACGACGCGGAATTCGACCGCGCCCTCGCTCTCGAGACGCCGCTGGTCGGCATCAATAACCGTAATTTGCGCGATTTCTCGGTGGCGATCGAAAACAGCGAGCGGCTGGCCGCCCGCGCGCCGAAGGACCGCCTGATCGTCGCCGAAAGCGGCATCGCCTCCCATGCCGATATTCTCCGCCTGCAAAAGGCGGGCGTGCGCGCCTTTCTGGTCGGCGAATCCCTGATGCGTCAGGCCGATGTCAGCGAAGCGACCCGTCGGCTGCTCACGGGCGTCCCCGCCGCCGAACCGGCATGACCGCCGCCAAACCCGGCCTGACCCATCTCAACGAGGCGGGCGAGGCCCACATGGTCGACGTCTCGGCCAAACCGCGCACCGAACGCGAGGCCGTCGCGCGCGGCGCGGTGGTCATGGCGCCCGAGACCTTGGCGCTTTGTCTCTCCGGTCAGGCCAAGAAGGGCGACGTTTTCGCGACGGCGCGCATCGCCGGGATCATGGCCGCGAAGCGCACCCATGAACTGATTCCGCTGTGCCATCCGCTCAACCTGACCAAGGTCGAGGTCGAAATCGCCGCCGATTCCGCCCTGCCCGGCCTTCGCGTCTCCGCGCGCGCAAAGGTGCTGGGCGAGACCGGGGTCGAGATGGAGGCGCTCACCGCCGTCTCGGTGGCCTGCCTGACCATTTACGACATGCTCAAGGCCGCCGACCGCGCCATGCGGATCGAGGGCGTCGTGCTCGCGGAGAAAACCGGCGGCAAATCCGGCGATTATTTCCGCGCCGAGTGAGAACTGATCCCATGACCGAACAGCAGCCGCCCCTTTCCGTCGACGAGGCGCTCGCGGCGATTCTCGCCAATGTCCCCGGCCCATTAGCGGCCGAGGACGTCCCGCTTTCGCTCTGTTTCGGGCGCACGCTCGCCCGCGATGTCGCGGCGCGACGGACCCAGCCGCCGAAGGCGCTGTCCGCTATGGACGGCTACGCCCTGCGCGCCGCCGACGCGGCGGCCGGTCCTCTGCGCGTCATCGGCGAATCCTCGGCCGGCCATGGTTTTACCGGCCTGTGCGGACCCGGCGAGGCCGTGCGCATCTTTACCGGCGCGCCCGTGCCGGACGGCGCCGATAGCGTTCTGATTCAGGAAGAGGCCCGCCGCGACGGCGAAAAGGTCACGGCGACGGCGCCGCTGGCGCCGGGCCGCAACGTTCGCGCGGCCGGAATCGATTTCCGCGAAGGCGCGGTCATCCTGCGCGCGGGACGGCGGCTTACCCCGGCCGATATCGCCCTCGCCGCCTCCGCGGATCACGCCACGCTGCCGCTCATCCGCAAGCCGCTGGTCGCATTGCTCTCGACCGGCGACGAACTGGTCGCGCCGGGCGCGCTGCGCGGGCCGGACCAGATCGTCGCTTCCAACGCCTTTTGCGTGCTCGGCCTGATCGCTGCGGCGGGCGGCGAGCCGCTCGACCTCGGCCTCGCCTCCGACCGGCTCGACGAGATCGAAACCGCCATTTCCCGCGCCCGCGCGGCGAACGCCGATGTGCTGGTCACCATTGGCGGCGCCTCCGTCGGCGATCGCGATCTGGTGCGCGGGGCCCTTGCACGCGAGGGCATGGAGCTTCAGTTCTGGAAAGTGAACATGAAGCCCGGCAAGCCGCTCATTCATGGCCATATCG
>NZ_JAYSBG010000376.1:0-3251 GCF_041915505.1 Rhodoblastus sp.
CGCGGATGCGCGAAATATAGGTGGCGTCCTCGCCCGCCGCTTCATGCGGGGTGATGTAGCCGCCGGGCTCGCGCTTGTCGATCACCAGCACGCCGGGCGCCTCGCGCAGGATTTTGCGGGCTTCGTCCGCCGTGACCGGCTTCTCGAATTCCACATTCACGGCTTCCGAATGGGAGATGAACACCGGCACGCGCACGCAGGTCGCGGTCAGCTTGATCTTGGGGTCGAGAATCTTCTTCGTCTCGGCCATCATCTTCCACTCTTCCTTGGTGAAGCCGTCTTCCATGAAGACGTCGATCTGCGGAATGAGATTGAAGGCGATGCGCTTGGGGAATTTCTTGTTCTCGACCTGATCCGACACGAAAACCGCGCGAGTCTGGGCGAAAAGCTCGTCCATCGCGTCCTTGCCGGCGCCCGAAACGGACTGATAGGTCGAAACCACAACGCGCTTGATGGTGAAATGGTCGTGCAGCGGCTTCAGCGCGACCACGAGCTGGGCGGTCGAGCAATTCGGATTGGCGATGATGTTCTTGCGACCGAAACCCTTCAGCGCGTCGGCGTTCACTTCCGGCACCACCAGCGGCACATCGGAATCATAGCGCCAGGCCGAGGAATTATCGATCACGACGCAATTCTGCGCGCCGATGCGCGGCGACCATTCCTTGGACACCGAGCCGCCGGCCGACATCAGAGCGATGTCGCAATCGGAAAAGTCGAATGTGTCGAGATGTTTGCACTTGAGGGTCTTGTCGCCATAGGACACTTCCGTGCCGATCGAGCGCGACGACGCAAGCGCCACCACCTCGTCCGCCGGGAACTGGCGTTCAGCCAGAATATCCAACATTTCGCGGCCCACATTGCCCGTGGCGCCGACGACAGCGACCTTGTAACCCATGCTGCTCTCCACGATTTAAGGGCGCTTCCCTACAGCAAGCGCGGGCTTTGGGCAATGCGCCTTCGGCGCCGGAAGGTTCAATTTCCTTCGATCCTGGCCTCGATCCGGGCCTTTTCACGCTCGCTTTCGCGTTCCTGGCGGGCGGCGAACACCGCATCGTCCATCGCTTGCGTCCAGCCGCAGGCGGCGAGCAGGCTTTTCATATGGTCCGGCGCGCAGGCCTCGACCTCGACCGCCGGCTGGTTTTTCGACAGCGGAATCCGGATGGCGCGGGCGTGCAGATGCAGAACCTCGTCCGGCCGGATTCCCGCGCCATAGATCGGATCACCGACGATCGGGAAATCCAGCGCGGCGCAATGCACGCGCAATTGATGGGTGCGCCCGGTCAGCGGCGACAAAGCCAGCCAGGCGATCGGCGCGCCTTCGGCGTCCTGGCCGCGTCCCAGCACGCGCCAGCGGGTTTGCGCCGGCTGGCCCTGCGGATCGACCTTCATCCACCAGCCCCGGCTGGCGTCGAGGCGGCCAAGCGGCAGGTCGATTAGCCCTTCCTCCTCCTGCGGACCGCCGCGCACGACCGCCCAATAGGTCTTGTCGATCTTGCCTTGCTTGAACAGAAGCGCGAGCTTTTCCAGCGCCTTGCGATGGCGGCCGAGCACCAGGCAGCCGGAGGTGTCCTTGTCCAGCCGATGCGCCAGCGACGGGCTGCGCGGCAGGCCGAAACACAGATGTTTGAAGGAATCCTCGAAGCTTTCGCCGCCCTTGGGGCCGCGATGGACCGGCAGGCCGGCGGGCTTGTCGACCACCAGCATCAGCCCGTCGCGATAGAGCAGGCGCGCACAAATCGCTTCCGGCGTCATGCGGGACAGGCTATCGAGAGGGCGAGGGGACTTGTCGCGGCGGGCGTCATGCGCGCTTATCGCAAAATCCCGCAGGAATGAGAAGGGCGGCCCGCCCGGACGCAAAGCGAGTTTTGGCGCATGAGCGCGGAATCGAAAGACAAGGCCGGCTTTCTGGGCCGCCTGTTCAAAATGCGGCATGCCGAGGAGGCGTTCTGGGAGCAGAAGCCCGACGCCGTCGAAGAGGCGAAGCCTGCTCCCGTCGCCCCGCCTGTTTCAGAAACGGCGGCGCCGGAAGCCGAAATCGCCGCGCCGCCGGAACCCGCGCTCGTCCCGCCCGTGGCGGTCGAGGAGCCGACGGCGCCCGTCGTCGAGTCCATCGTCGAATCCGCGCCCGAGCCGACCCCGGTCGCGCTTACGCCGCCGCCCGAACCGGTCCCGGTCGCCGTTGAGCCGCCCGTCGCGCCACTGGCGCCCGAGCCAAAGCAAAGCTGGTGGGCGCGGCTGCGTCAGGGGTTGGCGCGTTCGTCCTCCTCCATCGCCCAGGGCGTGGCGGATATTTTCACCAAGAAAAAGCTCTCCGCCGACATGCTGGAGGATCTGGAGGATGTGCTGGTGCGGGCCGATCTCGGCGTCGCCGCCGCCACGCGCATCGCCGCTTTGGTCGGCAAGGGCCGCTATGACAAGCAAATCGCGCCAGAGGACGTGCGCGCCATTCTCGCCGAGGAAGTCGAGCGCGTGCTCGCGCCGGTGGCGCGGCCGCTGGAGATCGACGCGGGCAAAAAACCCTTTGTCATTCTGGTGGTCGGGGTCAACGGCTCGGGCAAGACCACAACCATCGGCAAGCTTTGCGCCAAATTTTCCGCCGAGGGCAAGACGCTGATGCTGGCCGCCGGCGACACCTTTCGCGCCGCGGCCATCGAGCAGCTCAAGATCTGGGGCGGGCGGACGCATGTTCCGGTAATCGCGCGCGATCCCGGCGCCGATGCGGCTGGCATCGCCTTCGACGCGATCAAGGCCGCGCAAGAGCAGAATGTCGACGTGTTGATGATGGACACTGCCGGCCGCCTGCAGAACCGCGCCGAACTGATGGCCGAGCTGGAAAAGATCGTCCGCGTCATGAAGAAGGTCGACGCCGAGGCGCCCCATGCGGTGCTGCTGGTGCTCGACGCCACGGTCGGCCAGAACGCCTTGAGCCAGGTCGAGATTTTCGGCAAGACGGCCGGCGTCACCGGCCTGGTCATGACCAAGCTCGACGGCACGGCGCGCGGCGGCATATTGGTCGCCATCGCCGACAAGTTCCAATTGCCGGTTCATTTCATTGGCGTCGGCGAGCAGGCCGACGATCTGGAGCCTTTCGCCGCCCGCGATTTCGCCCGCGCCATCGCCGGTTTCGAACACGAAAACGCCTGACAGGAATTTTCCATGCCCGCCGCCGACGCGCGTCAAAAAGTCAATCCGCTGCTGAAACTGGTGCTGGAAATGGGGCCCCTGGTCCTGTTCTTCCTCGCCAATTCGCG
>NZ_JAYSBG010000377.1:0-3235 GCF_041915505.1 Rhodoblastus sp.
TGCCGAATCTGGTCAATGTCTCGCTGATCTCGGATTCGCTGCAGCGCTCGGTGCGCCTGCGCATCGCCGCCGCCGCCCTGCGCTCGGTCGAGCATCGCGGCGGCCTCGACGCCTTCCTGCTCAAGGCGCGCGACGCCGAACTGTCGATCGACGCCCTCAAGCTGAAGCGCGAGATCGTCAAGAAGGCGTCGGAAGCCCAGGCTTCGGCCTGAGGCCCCTTCTATAAAGGCAAAAAAGAACGATGCGGCGGGCTGTCGGCTCCGCCGCTTTTCTTCATATTTCAGAAAGCTCGCGACGCGTTCGCGAGCTTTTTTTGCGCGCCGCCGCGCGCCGCGCCCTGTCGCGAACAATGTTAAAACAGTTTTTCTCAATGTGTTAAGCCGCCGCCCTTATCAGACATTATCGACTGCCTCGAACAAGCTGGTTGTCGATGACGGATTGAGGATGGCGGGTGATGGCGCGCGCGAACAGGATCGAGCCCAGGCGGTTTCGTTATTCCTCGCCGGTCGCCGCTTGTCTCGGCCATCTGCGCTATTCACTGCAGAATGTCGCCTTTCTTCTCGGCCTGCTTGGGCTTCTGCTCGGCGGAATCGGGCTGTGGGCGCCCTTCGTCCTTTTCGTCGTCGTCATCGTGGTTGGCAATTTCCAGATCGGGGTCGACGTCTCGGAGCCCGCCAACCCGCCCCGTTTTCTGCATGATGTCCTGCTGCGGGCGGCTCTGCCCCTGCTGCTGGCCAACGCCTTCGTGCTGGCGCATTATTTCACCACGGGCGATCCGTTCCATTTCGTCGCGGGGCTGGACAGTCTCGGCCTCGATTTCGAGGCGGCGCGGGCGTCGACGAGTCTCGGCGACAAATTGTTCGGCCTTGTCGCTCAAGGATTCTATTGGGGCGTGGCGCAGACGGCTGCCCATGAGCTCAGCCATCGTGTGAATTCGCCGCTGGATCTGGACTTGTCGGACTGGATCGGCGCCCTGGCGCTCGATCCTGCGCTGCGCCTGCATCATCCGCTCTGCCATCATCGCTATGTCGGGTTGCGGCGCGACCCGGGCACCGCCCGGCGCGGCGAAACGCTCTATCGCTTCGCCATTCGCTCCACCATCGGCAATACGCTATTCGCCGCGCGCGCCGAAGCCGCGCGTCTGCGCCGCATGAAGCGCTGGACCGTCTCGCCGCACAATCGTTTCATCGCCGCCTGGGCGATTTGCGTCCTCTATTTCGGCGTTTTCTTCGCCATTGCGGGATGGGCCGGCGGCCTGGCCTTTCTCGGCGCCGCAGCTTTCGCCCGGCTGCTGTTCGACAGCACGGCCTATGTCGAACATTACGGCTTGTTCCGGCTCGAAGGCGAAGCCATCAGCGATCGCCTGAGCTGGGACGTCTATTCCTTCTTCAGCAATACGATTCTTTACAACGCCGCGCGACATGCGGATCATCATCTCCATCCGATGCGCCATTGCGCGGATCTGAAGATCCAGCCGGGCGCGCCGCGCCTCAGCTACGCCTATATCGCGCTGGTCGCGATGTCCTTCATCCCGCCGCTCTACCGGCGCGTGATCCAGCCGCATCTCGACGGCTGGGACCGCGGCCTCGCGACGCCGGCTCATCTCGCCTACATGCGCGAAAACGACATTCCGCACGCTGAGCCTCTCGTGCCGAATGTCCTTGCGGCGTGACCGCGCCCGCTCAGAGCACGTCGACCGGCGCGCCGACCGGGACGCGTCCGTAAAGGTCGATCACATCCTCATTCATCATGCGAATGCAGCCCGAGGACACGTTCTGGCCGATGGTCCAGGGCTCGTTGGTGCCGTGGATGCGATACATCGACGAGCCGAGATAAAGCGCGCGGGCGCCGAGCGGATTTTCCGGGCCGCCCTCCATGTGGCGCGGCAGGTCGGGCCGGCGCTTGAGCATTTCCGGCGGCGGCGTCCAGCCCGGCCATTCGGCCTTGCGGCTGATGGATTTGTGGCCGGCCCAGGTGAAGCCCGGGCGGCCGACGCCGATGCCATAGCGCATGGCGCGGCCGGGCGCGGTGACGAGATAGAGATAATGGTTCGGCGTGTCGATGACGATCGAGCCGACCCGGCGGCCGGTCGGATAATCCACCTCGCGGCGATAATATTCCTGCGGAATTTCGCGGCTGGGCTGAACCGGCGCCAGAGACGCCTGCATGGAATGGTCCGGCGGGTGATTCATCAGCGCGCCGGCGGAGCCATAATCGGCCGGACGGGCGTAGACGACCGCCTGCGGCTGCGACCCGCGCGGCGCGACATGGCCGCCGGTGGCGAGAAATTCGATGAATCCGCCGCCCAGGTTCTGCGCCTGGGCCGGGGCCATTGCGGCAAGACAAAGCGTGAGGCCGCAGGCGGCGGCGCTCGCAAAATGGCGCGACTTCACGGTGAAGGACTCCTGTGCGTACTTTCGCCGTAAAGTATAATCGCTAAAATTTGAGGGGAAAGATTTGTCTGTTGTTTTGGTTAGCCAAGTCGTAATGGTAAAAGAAGTTTGAAAATCCCGCCCTTGCGGCTCAGCCGTGTCAGGATCGGGGTCATTTTCTCGACCAGCGCCCCGCGCAGGCCGGCGATGTCGAAGATGGCGACCGCCGCCGCATAAAAGCCGCCGCCGAGCGCGATCTGAACCAGCATCAGGCCAAGGCCCGGCGACCAGGCGCGCAGGGGCGCGTCGAGCGCGACCATGCCGGCGCAGGCGGCGGCCGTCAAAGCGAGGTCGCGCAGGCGCGGCCATTGCGGCTTGGTGGCGCGGGCGAAGCCGATCAGCGTGACGAAGCCGACCGCGAGCGCCAGGCTCTGGGCGATCGCGAGGCTGGAGGCGTCGTCGCCGCGCGGCAGGATCAGGATAAAGACCGGATCGGCCACGCAGGCCGCGAGCGCGGCCAGCACCAGCGGCCGGGTCTGGCGCGCGATCTGGAAGATCGGATGGATCGCGAATTGCGTCATGCCATAAAAGAACAGGCCCGGCAGCATCAGCCCGAGAAAATGGGCGAACGGGCCGCGAAAGGCCTCCGGCACGATCAGGATCTCGACCGAGGGCAGCACGATCCACAGGCCGACGCAGGCGGGGGCGAGCACGGCGAAGACGATCGCCATATTGTGCGCCACCTGCGCCTTGGCGTGGCTCTCGCCGTGGGAATCATGCGCGCGCACCGCGATCTGGAACAGCAGGACGTCGAGCGCCGAGCCAATCGCCTGCACCGCGCGCAGGCCGAGGTCATAGGCGAG
>NZ_JAYSBG010000378.1:0-3229 GCF_041915505.1 Rhodoblastus sp.
CCTTGAACAATTTCTCGCGGCGAATCGGTTCGCCCTGCAGGAACGAGCCGCGCACCACCGAATCCTTGATTTCATCGACCGCATTGGGCGTTTCGGACTTGCGAATCACGCCCTGGACCGGCGCGCTTTTCGGCCAGTCCTGCCAGTTGATGTCGGCGGGTTGCAGCACCGAGCCGAAATTGAGCTCGCGCGAGGCGACCAGCACCTGCTCGGTCGCCGTCGGCGGCGGCTCGTGCGCGACCGGCGTGGGCGGAGGGGGCTCGGGCCGCGACAGCACGAGATAGCTCGCGCCGGCGCCGGAGGCCAGGACAACGCCTAGAAAGATGAGCCGGGCTTTTTTCATGGCTGTTTCGATGGTCCGAAAAATGGCCCCGGAACGGGACATTGACCGAATTGAAACAGTGAAACGTCAAATTAAGGTTAATGGAATTTCACGAATTTTAGGTGGTATCGTTAAGGAAGGCTCAAAAACGAAAACGCCCCGCCGGGGGCGGGGCGTTTTCGGCCGTTTTCCGATGCGCCGGGCGGTCAAACGCCCAGGCTGGCGAGGAAGATCTTGGTTTCCGGATAGAGAATCAGTCCGGCGACGGCGAGGGCCACGCCATAGGGCACGCCGTTCTCCTTGTCGTGCAGGCGCATGATCCACACGCGCGCCTGCGCCCAGTTCGGCATGGGCAGGCGGCGGAATTGCAATATGGCGAGGGTCAGCAACCCGCCGAGCAGCGCCGAGCCCAGGCCATATTCCGCCAGATGGTCGAAGCCGATCCAGACCGCGGTGGTCGCGGCGAGCTTGGCGTCGCCGCCGCCGATCCAGCCGAAGGCGAATAGCGCGAAAGTGAGGACGAGCACCGCCAGGCCGCAAGCGAGATGCAAGGCGATGACCGAAGCCGGCAGACCGAGCAGCACCGCGAGCGCGACGAAGCCCGCGACGAGCAGGATCGAAATCCAGTTGGAGATCGTCATGGTGAACAGATCGGAAAAGGCGGCATAGGCCATCAGGGCCGGGAAAATGACGATCGTCAGCGCGTCGAGCATGGGAGTTCCGCGATTCGAGGGTGGCGGGATCATCGCGCGCCGCGCTTACCCCTTGGTTACCGCGCGCGGCGCCGGCGAAAATAAAGCGGCGCCGACTCTTTGTCGGGCGCGGTCCGGCCGCCGCGCCAAACGAAAACGACCCCGGCGGAAAGCCGGGGCCGTTTCTCGCGCCTGGCCCCGCCGCGTCGGGGCAGGGCGCTGCGTCTTATTGCAGGGCGTTCGAGACCGAGGTGAACTTGGCCTTCAGATTGGTGCCGACCGAGGTCATGATGGTGATGCAGACGACCGAGATCAAAGCGGCGATCAGGCCATATTCGATGGCGGTGGCGCCGGACTGGTCATTCATGAAACGGGAAAGAAGGCGGGTCATCTGATGCTCCGAATGATTGGATCGCTCGCTCGTTTGCGATGGGTTCTTTTTAGGCGCGCAGCCCTATCTAAATCGTTAATTTGAAAGGGGAATGCGCGTCGCTGCAAAGTGCGGTCAATGAAGTCTGAACGACGATGTTAGAAAGCGCGCGGCTCGAAACAAAAACGGCCCCGGCGAAGGCCGGGGCCGTTTGTTGCGCCTCGCCCCGATTGCCGGGGCAGGACGGCGCGCCTTATTGCAGGGCGTTCGAGACCGAGGTGAACTTGGCCTTCAGATTGGTGCCGACCGTGGTCATGATGGTGATGCAGACAACCGAGATCAGGGCGGCGATCAGGCCATATTCGATGGCGGTGGCGCCGGACTGGTCCTTCACGAAACGGGCGAAAAGCGTCTTCATAATTTGCTCCAATCAGTTTGTTCGTCGCGCCGAAACGTGCTCGCGGTCGGCTGCGATGGAGGGACCCTAACCCCGCGACATTCGCCAGTTCGTTAATTTCATAGGAGCAAACCGGTTAACGCGGACGCGTAGTTAACGAACCCGGAACGGATCCCTGAAAATGAAAACGGCCCCGGGGGAAAGCCGGGGCCATGTTCGGCGCGCGATGCATTCGCGCGCGTCGGAAGCGCACAATCATTGCAGGGCGTTGGCGACCGACGTGAATTTCGCATTCAGGTTCGTGCCGACCGTCGTCAGGACGGTGATGCAGACGACCGAGATCAAAGCGGCGATCAGGCCGTATTCGATGGCGGTGGCGCCGGACTGATCCTTGAGGAAACGCGAGACCAAAGACTTCATTGCCATACTCCCGGAGAGAGATCGATTTCGCCGACGTCGCGACGAAGGGGCGAACTGGGGCATTCCAACTTTAGGGGGCATACCGTTGCGTTACTGTTAAAAGTTGCTGCCGTTTTTCAGGAGTCTTCGCCTTATTCGCTACTGATTTCATTCATCGCGGCCTTATCGGACCCGGATTCCGCTGCGGCAGGGCGCGAAAAAGCGGATCGGGCTTTTCTTGCGGGCGATTTGCGCCCGATCGCGCCTTCGCCGGCAAAATTTAGCAATCGTTCACCAAGTCATGTCTTAATCGCCTCAAGATGTCGCCGCGCGTGCGGGGCCGGGCGCTTGGGACAGGGCGTTTGGCCGCGCGCGGCTGGGGCGCCGCCCGGCGCCGGAGACCGGGCGAGGGTTCGAATTCGGGAGAGATTCATGCGTGCTCACGCATTACGTTCGATAGGCGCCGCGCTCCTGCTTGCGGGAGCGGCCGGCGTTTCTCTTCTGGCGCAGTCCGGCGCCGCCGCGGCCGCGCCGGATCTGGTGCAGGTCTCGGTTGACAAGGCCCGGGTCGCGCGCATTCCCGACAAGACGCAGACCCTTGTCATCGGACAGCCCGGCGTCGCCGACGTCACCATGCTCAAGAACAGCGGCATGGGCGTCATCACCGGCAAGAGCTATGGCGAAACCAATCTGATCGCGCTGGACGCACAGGGCAATCTGCTCGGCGAATGGACCATCCGCGTCGGCGCCGAGCAGAGCGACCTGCTGGTACAGAACGGCGTCAATCGCGAAAGCTATATCTGCGCGCCCAATTGCCTGCCGACGATCGACCTCGCCGACGCCAAGACGGTGGCGGCGGAGCGCGCAGCGGCGGTCTCAGCCCATTCCTCCTTCTCCGCCGGCAAGGCGCAGCAGTAGGCGGCAGAAACCGCGATCTTTATTCGCCCGGCGTAACGCCTTGGAAATTTCTCCCGTCGAGAATGATGTCAGCCGCCCCCGCGCCGTGGGCGCGCCGGTTGGGGATTTCGAATGGAGCGCGACGCATCTCG
>NZ_JAYSBG010000379.1:0-3213 GCF_041915505.1 Rhodoblastus sp.
GGCAAGGGGGCCGCCCGCAGCGTACGCCGTGAAGGCAGAATTCCAGCCGTCATTTATGGCGGCGGCGAAGCGGCGACGCCGATTTCGCTTTCCTATCGCGACGTTCACAAGCTGGTCTATGCCGGCCACTTCCTGACCACGATTTTCGAAATCGACATCGACGGGAAGACCGAGCGCGCCATTCCGCGCGACTACCAGCTCGACGTCGTGCGCGACACCCCGCTGCATGTCGACTTCCTGCGCCTGAAGGCCGGGTCGAAGATCAAGGTCGGCGTGCCGGTGCATTTCCTCAACCAGGAAACCGCCCCCGGCATCAAGCGCGGCGGCTCGCTGAACGTCGTGCTGCACACGATCGACCTGCTGGTTCCCGGCGACAACATTCCGGAAGCGATCACGATCGACCTCGCCGGCCTCGACTTCAACGATTCGGTGCATATCGGTTCGGTGAAGCTCCCCGCGGGCGCGACCCCGGTCGACAAGTCGAATTTCACCATCGTCACCATCGCGCCGCCGGCTGGCGGCGCCGCGGCGGCGGCGGAGGAAGCCGCTGCGGCTGCGGCCGCCGCGGCCGCTCCGGCCAAGGGCGGCAAGAAGTAAGCCGTCCTATCCAATTCATTTCACCGCCCGCCGCAAAAGCCCGTCGTCAGACGGGCGTCCTTCCAGGGATCGGCGGGCGGTTCTTTTTGCGCGACAGGCCTCGCCATGCTGCTCATCGTCGGTCTGGGCAATCCCGGGAAGAGCTATGCCGGCAATCGGCACAATATCGGCTTCATGGCGGTCGAGGCCATCGCCGCCGCCTGTGCGGCCGCGCCCTTCCGCCGAAAATTCCAGGGCGAACTGACCGAAGCCCGCATCGGCGCCGACCGCGCGCTGCTGCTGAAGCCCGAAACCTTCATGAACGAGAGCGGTCGGTCGGTGGCCGAAGCCGCGCGGTTCCACAAGATTCCGACCGCCGACATCGTCGTTTTCCATGACGAACTCGATCTCGCGCCCGGCAAGCTGCGGGTCAAGCGCGGCGGCGGCGACGCCGGCCATAATGGCCTGCGCTCCATCACCGCCCATATGGGCGGCGACTACCGCCGCGTCCGGCTCGGCATCGGCCATCCCGGCGACAAGGCTTTGGTCCACGGCTATGTGCTGAGCGATTTCGCCAAGGCCGAAAAGCCCTGGGTCGACGCCCTGTGCGACGCCGTCGCCAAAAATGTCGCGGCGCTCGCCAAGGGCGACGACAGCCTGTTCCAGACCCGGATCCATGCCGCCATGCAGGCGGGGGGGTTTTAGGCTTCCACGGCCGCGCGGGCGTTTTCGGCGCCCCAATCGTGCTCTGTCACATATTTATACGGATAGTCGGGCTCGACATAGCCGTGCGGCCCTTCGCGCTTGGGCAGCTTCACCTTTTCGCGCGGCAAATCCTCATAGGGAATGTGCTTCAGCAGATGGGAGATGACATTGAGCCGCGCCCGCTTCTTGTCGTCGGACCGCACGATATACCACGGCGCCCAGGGCGTATCCGTCGCAGCCAGCATGGCGTCGCGGGCCCGCGAATAATCATACCATTTACTGAAGCTCTTCAGATCCATTGGCGAGAGCTTCCAGATCTTGCGGCCGTCGTCGATGCGCGACTCCAGCCGGCGCGCCTGCTCGTCCATGCCGACTTCGAGCCAATATTTAATCAGGATGATGCCGGATTCCTTCATCGCTTTTTCGACGCCGGGAACCTGCGCCAGGAAACGCGTGACCTGGTCGTCATTGGCGAAGCCCATCACCCGCTCGACGCCGGCGCGATTGTACCAGGAGCGATCGAAAATCACGATCTCGCCGGCGGCTGGGAAGTGCTCGATATAGCGCTGGATATACATTTGCGACTTCTGCCGTTCGGTCGGCGCCGGCAGGGCCACCACGCGAAAGACGCGCGGGCTGACGCGCTCGGTGATCGCCTTGATGCAGCCGCCCTTGCCCGCGCCGTCGCGACCCTCGAAGACGACGCAGACCTTGATTCCTTTGGCGACTACCCATTGCTGCAGCTTCACCAGCTCGACATGAAGTTTCTCCAGCTCTTTCTCGTAGAACTTTTCCTTCAGCTTGCCGGGGACCTGCTCGACCGGCTGTTCGATCTCCAGCTTCTGTTTCTTTTTCTTCTTGTCGCCCATTTTCCGTTCCTCCTGCGGCGCTGCCGCGCCGCCGCGTTCACAATAGCACAGACCTCCGCCTTCGGCTCACGCGGCTTGCCGGACGCCCCGCGCACGGCCATCATGCGTCTTCGTCGCGCCGATTCCTTTCCCTCGGCCGGGACGCCAAACGCGCCGCAGAAACAGGCCGAGGCAAGACATCATGCGCCCGCTGCTCGACCACCCGACCCTGCTGTGCCTGTCGTCCCTGATCGTGTTCTGGCTGGTGGGCCTCGCGGGCTATGGCGTCCAGAAGCTGGCGCGGCCGCTGCGGCGCGACGAACAGGACGAATACAAGATCGTCGAGGGCGCCTGCCTGACGCTGCTCGGCCTGATCATCGGCTTCAGTTTCGCCATGGCGGTCAATCGCTACGACCTGCGCAAGAATATGGAGGAATCGGAAGCCAACGCCATCGGAACCCAATATGTCCGCGCCGAGCTTCTGCCGGCGCCGGCGGCGGGCGCGCTGAAAAAGGCGCTGAAAAGCTATCTCGACCGCCGGATCGCGTTTTACGCGGAACAGGACCCGGCCTTGCTGGCCGAGGCGGCGGCGCATGAGGCGAAGCTGCAGGCGGAGATCTGGTCCATCGTTCGCGACAGCGCGGCGGCGCAGCCGACGCCGATTGTCGCTTTGGTCGTCGCGGGCGCCAATGACGTGCTCAACGCGCAGGGTTATGCGCTGGCCGCCTGGCGCAACCGCATTCCCATCGCCGCCTGGGCGTTGATGGCGATCATCGCCGGCGCGTGCAGCGCCATGCTCGGCTTCGGCAGCCAGCGCTTCAACGCCCCGTTGCTGCTGGTCCTGCCGGCGACGATCGCCATTTCCTTCCTGCTGATCGCCGAGATCGACAGTCCGCGCGGCGGCTTCATACGCGTGCTGCCGGCCAATCTGGCCCCGGTGGCGCAGAGCCTTGCGCAGCCCTGACGATTCCCTGCGAACGGCCGCGTTTAAAGCTAGGCGCCACGGCCGCATTTTGCGAATATGCGCCGCGTTTCGCAGGCGCGAAGCCGATTTGCCGGAATGTCCCACCAGCCCGCGCCGCCA
>NZ_JAYSBG010000380.1:0-3192 GCF_041915505.1 Rhodoblastus sp.
GCTCTTGTTTATCACACATTCTCTCAAATAGTTGATCCGCATCAAAGATAACACGGATGCCCGGGGCGCATGTCGTGGTCTAGAAGTCGGATGGACTTCCGCAATTCAACGCGGTGACCACAATGTCGGACCTTTCCATTGATCGCGGCGCGCAGCAACGCGCGCTTTGGCTATCGACAATCGCCTTTACAATCTGTTTCGCGGTCTGGACGATTTTCGCCATTATCGGCATCCAGATCAAACAGGATCTCGGCCTCAACGAGACGCAATTCGGCCTGCTGGTCGGCACGCCGATCCTCACCGGCTCGCTGATCCGGCTCGCGCTCGGCGTCTGGACCGACCAATATGGCGGGCGGCGGGTCTTCACTCTGGTCATGCTGGCGGCGGCGCTGGCGACCTTCCTGCTGACCTATGCCCACACCTATCCGCAATTCCTGCTGGCGGCGCTCGGCGTCGGCATAGCGGGCGGCTCCTTCGCGGTCGGCGTGGCCTATGTCTCGCGCTGGTTCGACGCCGGAAGGCAGGGACTGGCGCTCGGCATTTTCGGCGCCGGCAATGTCGGCGCGGCGGTCACCAAATTCTGCGCGCCCTTCGTCATGGTGGCGATGGGCTGGAAAGGCGTCGCCAATGTCTGGGCCTGCGGCCTCGTCGTCATGGCGGTCGTCTTCTGGCTGTTCACCAAGGAAGATCCGGTCGTCGCGGCGCGTCGCCTCACCGGCGAAAAGCCGCGTAGCGCCTGGCTCGAAATGGCGCCGCTGAAGAATGTCCAGGTCTGGCGTTTCGCGCTCTATTATTTCTTCGTCTTCGGCGCCTTCGTCGCTTTGTCGCTGTGGCTGCCGCAATATCTCATCAAGGTCTATGGCGTCGACATCAAGACCGCCGGCATGACCGCGGCGATGTTCTCGCTGCCCGCCAGCCTGTTCCGCGCTTATGGCGGTCATCTCTCGGATCGCTACGGCGCCCGCACGGTGATGTACTGGACCTTCCTGGTCGGCGTCGTCTGCACCTTCATCCTGTCCTATCCGCCGACCGATTACGTCGTGCACACCGCGCAGGGCGACAAGAGCTTCCATCTCGCCATGGGCATCGGCGGATTCGTCGTCACCATTTTCGTGCTGGGCTTTTTCATGGCGCTCGGCAAGGCGGCGGTGTTCAAGCATATCCCGGTCTATTACCCGGATAATGTCGGCGCGGTCGGCGGCCTTGTCGGCATGATCGGCGGTCTCGGCGGCTTCGTTCTCCCGATCGCCTTCGGCGCTTTGTTCGACCTGACCGGCCTGTGGACGAGCTGCTTCATGCTGCTGTTCCTGATCGTGTCGGGTGCGCTGGTGTGGATGCATTTCGCCATCCGCCACATGGAGCGCAGCGCGGCGAGCGAGGCCGAATTGCGCAAGCTGCCGCAGCTTCCCGAAATGCAGGAGGTTCACAAGCCGCAGCATGTCGGCGCTTTGTCCGGCGCCGTGCTGCAGGACTGGCGCCCGGAAGACAAGAGCTTCTGGGAGAGCCAGGGCAGGGCGATTGCACGGAAAAACCTGTGGCTGTCGATCCCGTCGCTGTTCCTGTCCTTCGCCATCTGGCAGGTGTGGTCGGTGGTGGTGGCGAAACTGCCTTTGGTCGGCTTCAAATATTCGACCGACCAATTGTTCTGGCTGGCGGCTCTGCCGGGCCTGAGCGGCGCCACCTTGCGCATCTTCTATTCCTTCATGGTCCCGGTATTCGGCGGAAGGTTGTGGACGACCTTGGCGACGTGGTCGCTGATGATCCCGGCCATCGGCATCGGCTATGCGGTGCAATCGCCCGACACGCCTTATGTCGTGCTGCTGCTGCTCGCGCTGCTGTGCGGCTTCGGCGGCGGCAATTTCGCCTCCTCGATGTCGAATATTTCCTTCTTCTTCCCGAAGGCGGAAAAGGGCAATGCGCTGGCGCTCAATGCGGGGCTGGGCAATCTCGGCGTGAGCGCGGTGCAATTCGTCGCGCCGCTGATCATCGCCTATGGCGTGTTCGGCCCGCTCGGCGGCGCGCCGCAGGCGGTGGGCGTGGCCGACAAGGCGACGCAGATCTGGCTGCAGAACGCGGCCTTCATCTTCGTGCCTTTCATCGCGCTCTCGGCCTTCGCGGCCTGGTTCGGCATGAACGACATCGCCTCGGCCAAGGCGTCCTTCGCCGAACAAGCGGTGATCTTCACCCGCCGGCACAACTGGATCATGTGCGTGCTTTATACCGGCACCTTCGGCTCGTTCATCGGCTTTTCGGCGGGCTTCCCGCTGCTCAGCAAGATCCTGTTCCCGCAGGTGGATGCGCTGGCCTATGCCTTCCTCGGCCCGCTGGTCGGCGCGCTGGCGCGCTCCGGCACGGGCTGGGCGGCGGATCGCTGGGGCGGCGGACGCGTCACGGTCGGCGTGTTCCTCGGCATGATCCTTGGCGTGCTCGGCGTGATCTTCTTCATCGGGATCAAGGACCAGCCGGGGGCCTTCTGGGGCTTCTTCGCCAGCTTCCTGTTCCTGTTCCTGATGACCGGGATCGGCAACGCCTCGACCTTCCAGATGATCCCCAACATCATGCGCAAGGAAATCGCCCGGCTGGAGCCGCAGCTCGACAGCGCGGCGCGCACGCGGCAGGCGGAAAAGGAATCCGCCGCGATCACCGGCTTCACCTCCGCGATCGCCGCCTATGGCGCCTTCTTCATCCCGAAATCCTACGGCACCTCGATTTCGCTGACCGGCGGCGTGACCGGCGCGCTGTGGGCCTTCTGCGCCTTCTACGTGATCTGCGTGGTGGTGACGTGGGCTGTTTATACCCGCAAGGGCGGGCTGCTGCATGACGTCGAGCGGCGTGGGGCCGCCGCGCCGACGCCTGCGGAATAACAACAAAAGCAAGTTGACGACTGGAGATGGGCTATGAGTCACTTTCTTGACCGGCTGACCTTTTTCCGCAGGGCGCAGGAGCCTTTCGCGAATGGTCACGGCATCATGACCGACGAGGACCGGCGCTGGGAGGACGGCTATCGCAAGCGGTGGCAGCACGACAAGATCGTGCGCTCCACGCATGGCGTGAATTGCACCGGCTCCTGCTCGTGGAAGATCTACGTCAAGGGCGGCATCGTCACCTGGGAGACGCAGCAGACCGATTATCCGCGCACGCGGCCAGACCTGCCGAACCACGAGCCGCGCGGCTGCCCGCGCGGGGCGAGCT
>NZ_JAYSBG010000381.1:0-3189 GCF_041915505.1 Rhodoblastus sp.
CCGGCGCGGTCGATCCGGGCCGGCTGAACGGCGAGGTGACATTCGACCACGTCACTTTCGCCTATGACGAGCGGCGCAAGGCGGTGGACGACGTCAGTTTCACCGTGCGCCCCGGCGAGACGGTCGCTTTGGTCGGCGCCACCGGCTCGGGCAAATCGACCACGCTCAGCCTGCTGCATCGCGTGTTCGATCCGCAGCAAGGCGCCATCCGCATCGATGGGACCGACATCCGCGACATGAAGCTTTCGGCCCTGCGCCGCAATATCGGCGTCGTCTTCCAGGAGCCGATGCTGTTCGCGCGTTCGATCGAGGAAAATCTGCGCGCCGGCAAGGCCGACGCCAGCGATGCGGAAATCGCGCTGGCGCTGGAGCGGGCGCAGGCCAAGGACTTCGTGGCGCGGCAGGTCGACGGCGTCAAAACCTCAGTCAGCGAACGCGGCCGGTCGCTGTCGGGCGGCGAGCGCCAGCGCATTTCGATCGCGCGGGCGCTCCTCAAGGACCCGCCGATCATGATCTTCGACGAGGCGACCTCGGCGCTCGACGCGGCGACCGAAAAGCAATTGCAGGCGGCCCTCGAAGCCGCGACCCGGGGGCGGACCACTTTCGTCATCGCCCATCGGCTGGCGACGATCCGCAGCGCCAACCGCATTTTCGTGTTCGATCAGGGCAGGATCGTCGAACAGGGCTCGTTCGACCAATTGGTGGCGCAGGGCGGCCGTTTCGCGGCGCTGGCGCGGGCGCAATTCATGGCGGGAGCGGCCAAGGCGGAAGCCTGAGCGGCCTCACGCCTCGTCTTTTCGCTCGGGCGTCACGCGCAGAAGGGTGATGCGGTTGCGCTGCTTGCGCAGCACCTCGAAGCGAAAGCCGTGGAAGGCGAATTTCTGGCCCTGTTCGGGAATGGCCCGCGCCTCGTGAATGACCAGCCCGGCTATCGTGGTGGCCTCTTCGTCCGGCAGGTCCCAGGCCATCGCCCGGTTGACGTCGCGGATCGGCGCCGAGCCCTCGACCAGCACCGAGCCGTCCGGCTGGCGGCGGACGCCGATCACCGCGACGTCATGCTCGTCGCGAATGTCGCCGACGATCTCCTCCAGAATATCTTCCAGCGTCACCAGCCCCTGCACGTCGCCATATTCGTCCACCACCAAAGCGAAATGGGTCTTGCGCTTGCGGAAGGCCTGCAATTGCGCCTCCAGCGTGGTGGTGTCGGGCACGAACCAGGCCTCGTGGGCGATCGGCGCCAGCTCGATCTTGCCGGCGTCGCCATTGGCGCTGGTGAGCGCGCGCAACAGGTCCTTGGCGTGCAGCACCCCGATGATGTTGTCGGCGCCGCCGCGCCAGATCGGCACGCGGGTATAGGGCGCGGCCACCACTTCCCGCACGAGATCGGCGATGGGCGCGTCGGCGTCGAGCGCGAGCATTTTGGTGCGATGGACCATGACGTCGGAGACCGTCAGCTCCTTGAGGTCGAGCAGGCCGCCGAACATGTCGCGGTCGGCGCGGGCGACGCCGCCCTCCTTGTGCATCAGGTCGACCGCGCTTTTCAGCTCTTCCTGCGGCGACAGCAGCGCATGTTTCTCGTCGAGCCGCAGCCCGAACAGATAAAGCACGCCGCGCACGACCTTTTCGACCGCGAACAGAATCGGCCCGAACAAGGTGACGAAGAAGGCCGCGATACGCGACACCGTCAGCGAGCTTTGGTCGGGATAATTGATCGCGATGGTCTTCGGCATGACTTCCGCGAAGACCAGCAGCAGAACCGTCATGGCGGCGGTGGCGTAGAGCGCGCCGCTCTCGCCGAAAGCGCCCACCAGCACGGTGGTGAGCAAGGCCGACGAGCCGATGTTGAACAGCGTATTGCCGAGCAGCATGGCCCCGATCAGCCGGTCCCGGCCCGCGAGCAGCCGGTTGACGATGGCGGCGCGATGGTCGCCCTGCTTTTCCAGCGCGTGCATCCGCGCGCGCGACGCGGCGGTCATCGCGGTTTCCGTGGCGGAAAACAGCGCCGAAGCCAGAATGAAACAGAACAGGATCGCCGCGGCGATCCAGATGTTCAACGAAGTGACGCCGCCGCCCCCGCCATGCATGTCGCGTCAGGCCCCCGCGCGCAATTCGTTTTGCAATTCGTCTTGAAGGAAGGCGCGCACGGCCTCCGGCTCGACATTTTTCGCGATGAAACTGGCCCCGATGTCGCGGGCGAGGATGAAGGTCAGCGCGCCGCGCTTCACCTTCTTGTCCTGCGCCATGGCCGCGAGGATGTCGTCGGCCCCCGCGCTCCAGCCGGCGATATCCGTGATGCGCGCCGGCAGGCCCACGGCGCGCAGATGCGCCTCGACCCTTTGCGCGGCTTCCGCCGGGCAAAGGCCGGCGCGGACCGAATAGCGGAAGGCGCAGGCCATGCCGATCGCGACGCCCTCGCCATGGACGAGGCGGGCGCTGTCATAGCCGACCAGCTTTTCCAGCGCATGGCCGAAGGTGTGGCCGAGATTGAGGAGCGCGCGGTCGCCCTGTTCGGTCTCGTCGCGAGCGACCACGGCGGCCTTGGATTCGCAGCTCACCGCAATGGCGTGGCCAAGCTCCGGCCCGCGCGCGAACACCGCCGGCCAGTGATTTTCCAGCCAGGCGAAGAAATCCGGCCGGTCGATCAGGCCATATTTGGCGACTTCCGCATAGCCGGCGGCGAATTCGCGCGGCGGCAGAGTGGCGAGGCTGTCGGTGTCGGCCAGCACCAGCGCCGGCTGGTGAAAGGCGCCGATCAGATTCTTGCCCTGGCGCGAATTGATGCCGGTCTTGCCGCCGACCGAGGAATCGACCTGCGACAGCAAGGTGGTGGGGATCTGCACGAAACCCATGCCGCGCCGCAGGCTGGCCGCGACAAAGCCGGTGAGGTCGCCGATCACGCCCCCGCCGAGCGCGACCAGGAAATCGCCGCGCTCCATTTTCGCCGCCAGAGCCGCTTCGCAGAGCTGTTCGAAATGGGCGTAATCCTTGGTCGTTTCGCCGGCCGGCAGCACGATATGGCCGTGGCGGACGCCGGCGGAATCGAGGCTCGCCTGCAGCGGCGCGAGCCAGCGCGGCGCGACATTGGAATCGGTGACGATGAAGGCGCCGGCCCCCGGCGCGAGCAAGGCGAGCCGCTCGCCGGCATGGGCGATCAGATTGGGCCCGATCAGAATGTCATAGGCGCGCGCG
>NZ_JAYSBG010000382.1:0-3182 GCF_041915505.1 Rhodoblastus sp.
TGTCGCCGTGGTGCTGCGCCTTTGGGCGTTGCTCGCGGCGCTGTTTTGTCTGTGCGCGCTGACGCAAGGCGTGGGCGCGTCCACGCTCGACCGCGAGGCGATGACGCGGGCCTTTCCCAAGCCCTTTACCGTCGGCGAGCGCGACGCGACTTTGCCGATCTGGCCGATCTTCCAGCAGAGCTATAATGGCGACGTCCTGGTCGCCTATGCCTTCGAATCGATCGATTTCCAGCCGATCCCCGGCTTTTCCGGCACGCCGGTCAATCTGCTGATCGCGGTCAAGCCCTCGGGCGAATTGCTCGACGTGCGTGTGCTGACCCAGCACGAACCGGTTTTCGTCGACGGTCTCGGTCCCGATCCGCTGATGGATTTCGTCAAGCAATATGCCGGCAAATCCTTGCGGCAATCGATCAAGATCGTCGCGCCGGGCACGCGCGATCCACGCGCCGACAATGTCGCGGCCGAGATCGACGGCGTCGCCAAGGCGACCGCCTCGGTGCGCATCATCAATGAAACGATCATCAATTCCGCGCTTCAGGTCGCCCGTGAACGGCTGGGCTTTTCCAAGGGCCGCGACCCCAATCGCGCGGCGCATGTAAAGCCCGATGTGTTCGAGCCGCTGACGTTTCAGCAGATGCTGGATCGCGGCTATATCCGGCGCCTGCATCTCACCAATGAAGCAGTGAACAAGACCTTCGCCGGCACGGTGGGCGAGGATGTCGACGAGGAAGGCAAGGCCGACCCGAAGGGAACCTTTGTCGACGTCTATATCGCCGAGGTCGACGTGCCGATCACCGGCCGCAATCTGCTCGGCGAGGCGAATTGGAAAAAGCTGATGTACCAGCTCGACGGCGCGCCCGCCATGCTGGTGCTGTCGAGCGGCCGCTGGACCTTCATGCCGGACAGTTTCGTGCCCGGCGCCACGCCGGATTTCGTCGCGCTGAACCAGGCCGACGCGCCGGTGGCGTGGCGCGATTTCGTCTATCGCGATTCACTAACTCTGCCGACGCCGCAAAACCTCGATCTCGCCAAAAGCGACGTCGCAATCATGCGCATCGCGCCGCAGGCGGCGTTCGACCCGGCCTCGCCCTCGCTCTTTTCCATTCGCGTGCTGCGCGAAAAGGGCCAGATTTTTCCAGAGCGCGTGACGCGCGATTTCACGCTCGACTACTCGCTGCCGAAAAGCCTGTTCGATCTGCCGCCGGAGGATTCGGGGCTCGGTCTCGGCTCGATCTGGGCGAGCCGGTTGCGCGATATTTCCATCCTGTCCGTCGGCCTGCTCGTTCTCGCCGTCGCGCTTATGCGCCAGCGCGCCCTGTCGCATTCGTCGCGCGGGCTGAAGGTCTTCCGGCTCGCCTTCCTCGCCTTCACATTGGTCTTCATCGGCTGGATCGCGCAGGCGCAATTGTCGATCGTCTGGCTGTTCGGCCTCATCAAGGCGATCAAGGGCGAGGGGACTTTCGTCTTCTTCCTGTGGGATCCGCCGACCCTGATGGTGACGGTGTTCGCGCTCGTCGCTCTGTTCATCTGGGGGCGCGGAACCTTCTGCGGCTGGCTCTGTCCCTTCGGCGCCTTGCAGGAATTCGCCGGCGAGATCGCGCGCCTGTTGCGCCTGCGCCAGATCGGCCTGCCGCAACGCTATGAGCGCCTCGCGCGCGTGCCGAAATTCCTCGTGCTCGCGGTCATTCTGGTCACCGCTCTGTTCTTCTCCAATCAGGCGGAAAAGGTGGCCGAGGTCGAGCCGTTCAAGACCTCGATCACGCTCATCTTCATGCGCTCGGCGCCCTTCGTGCTCTACGCCGTCGCACTGCTGATCGTCGGCATGTTCCATTACAAATTCTTCTGCCGCTATCTTTGTCCGCTCGGCGCGACTTTCGCGGCGTTGAGCCTGGTGCGGCGCTGGAAATGGATTCCGCGTCGCAAGGAATGCGGGTCGCCCTGCCAGATGTGCCGCGTGAAATGCCGCTATGGCGCGATCGAGCGCAGCGGCGCCATCGTCTATTCGGAATGTTTCCAATGCCTGGATTGCGTGGTCATCCACGACGATCCGCAAAAATGCGTGCCGCTCGTGCTGGAGCGGAAACGCGCGCGCAGGCAGCAGCGCAAATCCCTGGAGGCCGCGCAATGACGACCAATCGCCGGCAGATGTTGCAACTTGCCTTGATGGGCTCCGGCTTGTGCGCGGCGGGCGCCTTCGCCGCGAGTGGGGCGCGCGGGACGCCGGTGTTTCGCCGCGCGGGCGTCGCCTTCGATACCGGCGTCGCCTTGACCATTGTCGGGCTCGACGAGCGCGAGGCGGAAGCCGCGCTCGATGCGGGCTTCGCGGAGATCCGCCGGCTGGAGCGCATCGCCGGCCTTTCGACGCCGGGCAGCGACATCCGCCGCCTCAATGCCGAGGGGCGGCTGGAGCGGCCCGACCCGGCCTTGCTCGACATGCTCAAGGTGGCGGACGATCTGCACCGCGCCAGCGACGGCGCCTTTGACGTGACCGTGCAGCCTTTGTGGATTTTCTACGATTCCTACGCCAAACGCGGCGCATGGCCGACCGAGGAAGAGGCCGCGCCCGCGCGCGCCTTGATCGGTCAGCAGCGCATCCGTCATGACGAAGCGGCGATCGCTTTCGACACGCCTGGCATGGGCGTCACGCTGAACAGCCTCACTCATGGCTACGCCGCCGATTGCGTGGCGAAGCTGCTGGCGGAGCGCGGCGTCAAACAGGCTTTCGTCGATACGGGCGAGATGGAATCGCTCGGCCATGCCGCCAATGATCGCGAATGGACTGCGGCGGTGCGCCATCCGCGCCAGCGCGACGCCATGCTCGGCACGGCGCCGGTCAGCGGCTGCATGGCGACGGCGGGCGATTACGCCTATACATGGTCGGAGGATTTCTCGCGCCACCACATTCTCGACCCGCGCACGGGCTATTCGCCGGCGTCCTTCGCCTGCGTGACGGTGATAGCGCCCACGGCGGTCGTTGCCGACGCCCTGTCGACCACGGTTTCGGTGGTCGGCCCCGACGAGGGCGCGAAATTGTTGAAACGTTTCGACGCCGAAGCCTATGGCGTCACCAAGGCCGGCAAAGTCTGGGTGACGCCGGGATTCCCGCGCAAAAATCTGGCGTGAGCGCCGCAGCCCCTTCTCCCCTTGCGGGAGAAGGTGGCTCGCCGAAGGCGAGACGGATG
>NZ_JAYSBG010000383.1:0-3173 GCF_041915505.1 Rhodoblastus sp.
TCACGCCGTCGGCGAGCGCCAGGCGCAGGCTGGCGAGCGTATGATAGGAATTCTGCCCGACGCCGCAGCACATGCCGGAGGCGTTATTGGCGGCGATGCCGCCGATCTTCGCCGTGGCGATGGAGGCGGGATCGGGGCCGATCTTGCGGCCGAAGGGCGCGAGACGGCGATTGGCTTCGCCGCCGACGATGGCCGGGCCAAGCCGGGCGATTTGCGCGGCCTGGTCATAGGCGAATTGCCCAAAACCCTCGCCGAGCACGATCAGGACCGAATCCGTCACCGCCTGGCCGGACAGCGACGTGCCGGCGGCGCGGAAGGTCACCGGCGCCTTCAGCCGGCGGCATAGGCCGAGGATGGCGAGGACTTCCGCCTCGCTTTCGGCGATCAGGATTACCTGCGGCGTCAGGCGATAGAAACTGGCGTCCGTCCCATAGGCGAGGCGGCGCAGCGGATCGGCGACGATCCGCTCCTTCGGCAGGATCTGTTCGAATTCCAGTGCAAGGCCATTGTTCGGCTTTTGGTGCAGCATGGCGGCGCCTCCTCCCGGCGTCAGTCGCGACGGGCGCCGGCCGGGCCGGCGCCCTTTGGGTTTCGACCTGCAACTTAGTGGGCGGCGACCACCGGAATGACCCATGGGATCACAAATTGCTGGAAGGCGACAAGGATCGCCAGCGCCACCGTCAAAATGATGCTGTGCGAGAAGGTGCGCGCGAAGACCTCGCCCTCCTTGTCCTTCAGATTGGTGACGGAGACGCCGGTCGCAATATTCTGCGGCGAAACCATCTTGCCCATCACGCCGCCGGACGAATTGGTCGCGGCGAACAGGACCGGATTGAGGTCGAGTTGGCGGGCCGCCACCACCTGCAGATTGCCGAACAGCGCGTTGCCGGAGGTGTCGCTGCCGGACAGCATGACCGCGATCCAGCCCAGGAAAGGCGACAGCAGCACGAACAGCTTGCCGGTCGAAGCCACCGCATGGCCGAGCGTATAGGCCATGCCGGAATAATTCATCAGATAGGCGAGGCCGATGATGAACATGACCGTGATGGCGGCGACGCGGATCTGGCGCAGGGTGCTTCCAATGCAGCCGAGGAAATCGCTCGGCGAGATTCGCACCGCAAAGGCCGTGATGAGCGTCGCGACCAGGATGGCGGTGCCGCTGCCGAGCGGCTGGAAGGTCCAGATCGCGGCATAGGGCTTGTTGTTGTAAAGCGTGATCGAAATGGCGTTATGCAGGCCCGGCCATTCCACCTTGGATTGCGCTATGGCCGCCCAGCCGAAATGGGTCCAGGCGATCACCACGCCGGAGACGATCAGCCACGGCAGCCAGCCCTGCCAGGGCGCGACCTCGGATTTGCTTTCCTCCGCCAGCGCGGCCGCCGACACGGCGAATTCCGGATCGGGCGCCGGACGCCAGACTTGCAGGAACAGGATGGTGACAATCAGCGAGCCCAGCGAGGACAGCACGTCGGTCAGCGCATAATCGAGGAAATTCGAGGCGACGAACTGCGAGACGGCGAAGCTGCCGCCCGCAACCAGCAGCACCGGCCACAGAGCGCGCACCGAACGCAACCCGCCATAGATCGCCATGACATAGAACGGCAGCAGCAGCGCGATCACGGGAAGCTGGCGGCCGATCATGGCGCCGAGCGCCGGGGCGGGCAGGCCGGTCACCGCGCCGAGCACTGTGACGGGCACGCCGAGCGCGCCGAAGGCGACCGGGGCGGTGTTGAAGATCAGCACGAAAACCAGGGCTTCGAGCGGCGGGAAGCCGCACAGGATGAGCAGCGACGAGGTGATCGCGACCGGCGTGCCGAAGCCGGAGACGCCCTCCAGCAACGCGCCGAAACAGAAGCCGATCACCACCAGAATGATGCGACGGTCATTGGGCAGATGCTCGATGACCCAGGCGCGAAAGGCTTCGAACCGGCCTGATTTGACCGCGACATTGTACAGGAGCAACGCATTGACCACGATCCACATCACCGGCCAGAGCGCGAAGACTGCGCCATTGGCCACGGAATTCAGAGCGAGGCCGGCGGGCATGCGCCAGCCGAAGATCGCGACGGCGAGACCGACCGCGAGGCCGGCGAGCGAGGCCTGCCAGGCCGGGCGACGGAACACGCCGAGCAGGATCAGGACGGTGAGGACAGGCAGAGTGGCGGCGACGAAAGACAAGCCGAGGCTATCGCCGACCGGCGTCAAAAGCTGTGCGAACATGATGTCTCCCCAAAATCATGGCCAGACGCGGCGGCGGGCGCTGATTGGTACGTTCGTTTTAGCGCCGTCAACAACTGGTCATAAAAATTGACCAGTTTTCAATACTGGAAAAAATTCGTTCCATCAAGAGCCGGTGGACAATTTATCTCGGGGTGCTAGTCTGGCAGGGCAATTCAGGAAACCAGACATGGAAACGGTACGAAATCCAAAGCTTGCCGACTCCATCGCCGATCATCTCGAACAATTGATCCTGGAAGGCGCGCTGCGGCCAGGCGAGCGCCTCGCTGGCGAGCGCGAGCTGGCGGAAAAATTCGAAGTGTCGCGGCCCTGCCTGCGCGAGGCGCTGGAGAGCCTGCAGCGGCGCGGCCTGCTGGAGACCACGAAATCCGGCACCTATGTCGCGAAATTCATGGCGCCGCTGACGGAGCCGCTCGCCGCCATCCTGCAATCGAACGAACAGGCTCTGATCGATTATCTCGAATATCGCGGCCTGGTGGAGGGCGAGGCGGCGCGGCTCGCGGCCCTGCGCGCGACCGATTACGAGATCGAGGCGATCGAGAACTGCCTGGAGCGGATCAAGGCGGCGCATCAGCTCGAGGATCCGACCGCCGAGGCCGAGGCGGATGTCGACCTGCACATGCTGATCTATGAGGCCTCGCACAATATCGTGCTGCTGCACATCATGCGGGCCTTTTCCGACATGCTGCGGCGGGGCGTGTTCTACAACCGCAACCAGCTCTACGCCCATCAGGGGTTTCGCGATCAATTGCTGACGCAGCATCTGGCGATCGGCGAGGCCATCGTCGCGCGCAAGCCGGAGGAGGCTGCGGAGGCCGCCACCTATCACATGCGCTCCACGGCGGAAACGCTGAAGGAAATGCACGAGGAGGAGGCGCGGGTCGCCCGCGTGCTGCGCCGGATGGGCCGCGGCGAACTGCTGGCGCGTCGCGGGG
>NZ_JAYSBG010000384.1:0-3173 GCF_041915505.1 Rhodoblastus sp.
TGTCGCGGAGCAGCTTCATCCCTCCGACCTGCCGTCGGTTCTGGGCGCGCCGGGCGTCGGCTGGATGACAGGATTCCTGGGCCTGTTGTCGCTGGTGCTCGCCGGACTGGTCATGACGGCGGTGATGCAATCCTCAACCGCCGCTATCGCCGTGACGCTGTCGGCCTTTCACGCCGGCGCCATCGGGCTCGATCAGGGCTGCGCGCTGATCATCGGCCAGAACATCGGCACCGCGACCAGTTCGGCGCTGGCGGCGATCGGCGCCAGCACGACCGCGAAACGGCTGGCCCTCGCCTATATCCTGTTCAAGATCATTGCCGCCGTCATCGCCATCGCCTTGTTCCCGCTGACCATGCGGCTGATCGGCCGCGCCGTGGGCATGGCCGACGGCGCCACTCTGCTGGCCGCTTATCACACCGCCTATAATGTCGTCGGCGTCGCGGTGCTGATGCCGGTGATCGACTGGTTCACCCGTTTCGTGGAGCGCCTGCTGCCCGAAACCCGCGCGGCGATGACGCGCGGCCTCGACCCCGCGGCGCTGGACAATCCGGTGGTGGCGGTCGAGGCCGTGCGGCGGACGATCGCCTTGGCCATCGGCGCCCTCACCGACAGGATCGCCGCTGTCCCGGCGCCGGCGAAGACCGGCGCGCCGCTCGCCGCTTCGGAGCCGGCGGAGGCCTTGCGCCAGGCGCGGGATTTCATCTCGGACGTCAGCGGCCCGCCCGATTCCGACAGCGAGGATGCGCGCCTGACCAGCACTTTGCACGCGCTGGATCACGCCTCCCGGCTCGCCGAAATCGCCGCGGAGACGCCGGAGCGGCTGGCGAGCGGCGCCGGCGCGGAGGAAGCGCGCGCCGCGTCGCTCTGCGCCGAGGCGATGCGCGCGGCGTCGGCCGCCGTGGCGGATATCGCCTGCGAGACGGCGCTGAGCGAGGCCGCCGCGCCGATCGAAGAGCTGGAGACGCCTTCCGCCGGCGCGGCCTTCGCGCGGCTGGAGGCCAGCGCGCGCGAACTGGGCGATCTACGCCGGGTCCATCGCGGGCCGACCCTCGCCAAGGTCGGGACCGGTGAAATCAATGTCGACGAGGCGCTGGCGCGGATCGATTCCATCCGGCGGCTCGAAGCGCTCGCGCGTCACGCCTGGCGCGCGGTCGGCCATCTGCTCGGCCGGCTGGAGACGGAAAAGCCATAGCCTTTCCGTCCTTCCGGGCTCAGGAGCGCGTTGGGGAGGGCTGGTTCTCACCCGCCTCGATCGCCACCACCGCCGCGCGCAAGGGCGCGGACGAGCGGATGACGGTCTTCTCGGCCTCGACGGCGAGGAAAAAGACCACGCCCCCGAGCAGCAGCCACGGCCAGACCCAAAGCGGAACCGCCTCATTGCCGAACATGGCCTGGAACGGTGGCGCATAGGTGAACAGGAGTTGCAGCACGACCACCGCGCCAATGCCCATCGGGAGATAGCGGTTGCCGAGATGGGCCGTCAGCGAGAGCGATGAATCGATCAGGTAACGGCTGTTGAGCAGATAGAACACCTGGCCGATGGTGATGGCGTTGACGGCGACGGTGCGCGCCAGCCCATCCGAGGCGCCGTAATCCTTCATCATGAAGAAGGCGGCGAGCGTATAGGCGAGCAAGGCCGTACCGATGAACAGGATGCGCCACAGCCCGAAGCCGGTCACGATCGGCCGGTCGACCGCGCGCGGCGGCCGCCGCATCACGTCCTCCTCATGCGGTTCGAACGAGATGACCAGACCGAGCGCGACCGAGGTCACCATATTGACCCACAAAACCTGCGGCGCGGTGATCGGCAAGGTGAAGCCGAGGAAGATCGCGACCGCGATGACCAAAGCCTGCGCGACATTGGTCGGCAGCAGGAACAGCATGGCCTTTTCGATATTGTTGTAGACCGTGCGGCCTTCCTTCACCGCCGCGCCGATGGAGGCGAAATTGTCGTCGGCGAGGATCATGCCGGCGGCCTCCTTGGTGACCTCCGTGCCCTTGATACCCATGGCGACGCCGATATCGGCCTTTTTCAGCGCGGGGGCGTCGTTGACGCCGTCGCCGGTCATGGCCGCGATCTGGCCGTTGGCCTGGATCGCCTTGACAAGCCGCAGCTTGTGCTCCGGGCTGGCGCGGGCGAACACGTCGACGTCGCGCACGCAATCGCGCAAAGTCGCCTCGTCCATCGCCTCGATCTCGACGCCGGACACCGCCGTCTTGCCGTCGCCGATGCCGAGCATCTTGGCGATGGCGGCGGCGGTGATCTTGTGGTCGCCGGTGATCATGGTGACGCGGATGCCGCCGCCGTGACATTCCTTGACCGCCTCGATCGCCTCCTTGCGCGGCGGGTCCATCAGGCCGACGAGGCCGAGCAGAACCAGCGATTTCGGCAGGTCGGCGGGCAAGAGACTGCCGGCGGCGAGGCCGGGATTTTCGAGCCAGGCGAGGCCCAGCACGCGTTCGCCCTGCGCCGCGAGTCGGTCAGATTCCTGCGCGAAATGATCACGGTCGAGCGTCGCCGCCCCGCCATCCGCTAATTGCTGGCGGTCGCAATGGTCGAGGATCACCTCGGGTGCGCCCTTGACCAGCAGGAATTGGCCGCCGTCCGCCGCGCGGTGCAGGGTGGCCATGAATTTATGCTCGGACTCGAACGGGATCGCGTCAATGCGCGGGAAGGCCGCCTGTTCCGCTTCACGCGTCATGCCGATCTTCGACGCGAAGGGATAAAGCGCGCCCTCGGTCGGGTCGCCCTCTACCTTCCAGGCGCCGTCGTCCTGAAACAATTCGGCGTCGTTGCAGAGCAGCGAGACGCGTCCCATCAGCTTGAGCGCCGAGGCGTCGGCGAGCTTTGCGCCGTTGCGGCTGATCTCGCCTTCCGGCGCATAACCGTCGCCCGTGACCTGATAGGCGCTCTCCGCCGTGACCACGGAGGTGACCATCATTTCCATCAGGGTCAGCGTGCCGGTCTTGTCCGAACAAATGCGCGACACCGAGCCCAGCGTCTCCACCGCTGGCAGACGGCGGATGATGGCGTTGCGCTGCGCCATGCGCTGCACGCCGATAGCGAGCGTGATGGTGATGAGCGCGGGCAGGCCTTCCGGGATCAGCGACACGGCGATGCCGACGACCGCCTGGAACAGCTCGACGAAGGTCATGTGGCCGAGCCAATGGCC
>NZ_JAYSBG010000385.1:0-3162 GCF_041915505.1 Rhodoblastus sp.
GTCATTCCGGCCGCGGCCTGTTTCCTCGCCTGGGCGGCGGGAACAGGCTATCTGCTCTGGGCCGGCGCCGGGCTGTTCTATGCCGGCGGGCTGCTGCTCGCCACGCTCACCGTGCGCCACGCGCCCTTTTTCGGCGTCTGCGCCATTGGCTGGCTGTTCGCGGTGGTCTGGGGCACCGATGTCGGCGCCTATTTCGGCGGCCGGCTGATCGGCGGCCCCAAGCTCGCCCCGCGCATTTCGCCCGGCAAGACCTGGTCGGGTCTGTGGGTCGGGGTGCTGGTCGGCGCGGCCTGCGGCGCGCTGGTCGCCCATTTCTGGCCTAATGTGCAGGCGCCTTTGGCCCCTGTCTTCCTGCTCGGACTGGTCGCTGGCGGCCTCGCCCAGGCGGGCGATCTGTTCGAATCCTGGGTGAAGCGGCGCTTCGGCGTCAAGGATTCCAGCCGGCTGATCCCGGGCCACGGCGGCGTCATGGACCGGGTCGACGGCTTCATCGCGGCGGCGATTTTCGCCGCCTTGTTCGGCATCGCGCGCGGTCTGCCGAGCGCGGCCGCCGGCCTGCTGTACTGGCAATAATGGAAGGCTTCGCGAAAGGCTCCTCATGACCGCTGTTCCCGCTTCCGTTCCCGCCTCCCTGCCGCGCCGGCTGACCATTCTCGGCGCGACGGGCTCGATCGGACGTTCGACGGAAGCCGTGATCCTCGGCGCGCCGGGCGTGTTCGAAACCGTGGCCGTGGCCGGCGGGCGGGACGCTCAAAATCTGGCCCGCGTGGCGCGCGCCCTGGGGGCGGAATTCGCCGCCATCGCCGAACCCTCGGCTTATGCCGAACTCAAGGACGCTCTTGCCGGGACGAATATCGCCGTGGGCGCCGGCCCGGAGGCCTTGAAAGAGGCCGCCGCCATGGAATCCGACCTCGTGATCGGCGCCATCGCCGGCGCGGCGGGCGTGGCGCCCACCTATGCCGCCGTCGAGGCCGGCCGCGACGTCGCCCTCGCCAACAAGGAATGTCTGGTCTGCGCCGGCGATTCCTTCATGCGCAAGGCGCGCGAGAAGGGCGTTCGCGTGTTGCCGATGGATTCCGAGCACAACGCCATTTTCCAGGCGCTTGGCGGCGAGAGCGCGCGGACCATCGAAAAAATGTGGCTGACCGCCTCGGGCGGGCCGTTCCGGACCTGGAGCGCAGAACAGATCGCCGCCGCCACGCCGGATCAGGCGCTGGCCCATCCGAACTGGGCGATGGGCCCCAAGGTGACGATTGATTCCGCGAGCCTGATGAACAAGGGGCTTGAACTGATCGAGGCCCTGCATATTTTCGGGGTCGAAGCGCGCAAGCTCGACGTTCTGGTCCATCCGCAGTCCATCGTGCATGGCCTCGTCTCGTTCGAGGACGGCGCGGTGACCGCTGGCATGGCCGTGCCGGACATGAAGGTTCCGATCGCCCATTGCCTCGGCTGGCCGGATCGCGTCCCCACCCGGGCGCGGCGGCTCGACCTCGCCGAGATCGGCGCGCTGACCTTCGAGAAACCCGATTTCGCGCGCTTCCCGGCCTTGCGGGTGGCGATGCAGGCGCTGGCCGCTGGGGGCGCCATGCCGACCATTCTGAACGCCGCCAATGAGATCATGGTCGCGGCATTCCTTGATAAACATATTTCTTTCAACGATATAGCAAAGAATGTTGAAGCAATCTGCGAGCTTTTCGAGAAAGAGGGCGCGGCCCGCACGCCGGCCAATATCGAAGCCGCGCTCGCCGTTGACCATAATGTGAGAGAAAGGTCGCGGGCGCGCCTCGCGGCTCTTGGCCATTAAACCGCGATGCGTCATGGTAACGAAATAGTAACCATTTCCGTGGCGGGCGGGTCCTGATCCGTCGCTGCGGCGCGGAGTAGGTCATGTCAGTGTTTCATTGGATTTGGACCTTGGGATCCTATCTCGTGCCTTTCCTTTTCGTACTGGGCCTGGTCGTGTTCTTTCACGAATTCGGCCATTTCATCGTCGGACGCCTGTGCGGCATCAAGGTCGACGCCTTTTCCATGGGCTTCGGACCGGAGATTGCGCATTTCACCGACCGGCACGGCACCCGCTGGCGTCTCGCGGCTCTGCCGCTCGGCGGCTATGTCCGATTCCACGGCGACGCCAACGGGGCGAGCGAGCCTGATTTCAACGCGGTCGCCAAAATGCCCGAATCCGAGCGGGCGGTGTCCTTTTTCGCGCAAAAGGTCTGGAAGCGCGCGGCGGTGGTCGCCGCCGGCCCGCTGGCCAATTTCCTGCTCGCCATCGTGATCTTCACCGCTTTGTTCCATGTCGAGGGGCGGCAGGTGCTCACGCCGCGCATTGACAGCGTGGTGGCCGGCGGCCGCGCGGCGGAGGCCGGGTTCCTGAAGGGCGACCTGGTGCTGTCCATCGACGGCCAGCCGATCGACAGTTTCACCGAAATGCAGCGCATCGTCTCGGCTTCGGGCGACATGCCGTTGCGTTTTGTCGTCCAGCGTGACGGCAAGGAAGTCGCGCTCGACGCGACGCCGGAGCGCAAGGACACCAAGACGCCCTTCGGCGTGACCCGGGGCGGCGTGCTCGGCGTCGCGGCCGGAGGCGCGGCGGAAGACTGGCGCAATGTGACCTATAGCCTGCCGAGGGCCTTCGTCGAGGCGACGCGCGAGACCTGGTATGTCATCGACCGCACCGGCGCCTATCTCGGCGGCTTGGTGGTTGGCCGCGAATCCGCCGAACAATTGTCCGGCCCGATCCGCATCGCGGAAGTGTCCGGTGAAGTGGCCAAGGCCGGCTTCTGGCCGCTGTTCAATCTGGCGGCGATTCTCTCGATCTCCATCGGCCTGCTGAATCTGCTGCCGGTTCCGCTGCTCGACGGCGGCCATCTGCTCTATTACGCCTTCGAGGCCGTCCGCGGCCGGGCCTTGGCGCAGCGTTGGCAGGAATTCGGCTTCCGGATCGGCCTCGCCTTCGTCGCCGGCCTGATGCTGGTCGCGACTTATAACGACATCGTCCGCGTTACCCGGCAATGGCTTAACCTGGGCTGACACCGGACGATCCTTTCCGCCGTTAACAAAACAGATACGCCCGAGGCGTTAAGCAACGGGCGTTTTCTCTGCGCCCGCGCAGGGAATAAGGCGGAAATATGAAGCAAAAACGTGGCTTGCGGGCCACGG
>NZ_JAYSBG010000386.1:0-3161 GCF_041915505.1 Rhodoblastus sp.
GCCTGGTCGCCGTGTGGATGGAACGAGCCCATCACGTCGCCGACGATTTTCGCGCATTTCTTGAACGGGGCGCCGGGATCGAGCCGCAGGATGTGCATGCCATAGAGAATGCGGCGATGGACCGGCTTCAGCCCGTCGCGCGCGTCCGGCAGCGCGCGGCCCATGATGGTCGAGAGCGCATAAGCGAGATAGCGCTCTTCCAGCGCGTCGCGCAGATTGATCGGCAGATTGTTTTCGCCCGGAGGCGGAACGTGGGGCTTGGCCATCAGGAAGCCATAAATCAGGCCGCGGAACCGTTCAAGTTCCCTGTTTGTACGCTCCCCATTTTAACGAAAAATGTGTCCTTTCCGCACTAGTCTGGGGGCGCCCACGGGTATAGAACGGCCGGGATCTTTCGCACTTGCGGAATCTTTCTCCCACTGAACTGTTCCATTCCCGGCGGCTGAATGCGGTAATGCGGCAAGATTCTTCGTCTTGCGGCGGGTTTTGGCGTCGGGATCGATGACTGAGGCAGTCATGAAATCGTCTAAACGTTTGATGCCTGTATTTCTTTTACTTGGCCTGTTCGCCATTTCCACCATCGCTTACCTGTCGCCCGTGGGCCAGGTGATGGCGGAGGGCGGCGCGCAGGCCGTCGCAGCCATGTCCGTCCAGGCGGACGCCGACGCCGGCAAGGACCGTCATTGTGAAGACCGCGAAGTCGAAGCCGATGAAGGCTACGGCGTCTCGCACAAGGAAATCCGTCGCGTCTGCCAGTGAGGCCGGCTCGGCATCGAAGCGATCGAGGGCATTCCGCCCGTTCCTTTCGCCAGAATTCCGATTGAACCGCGCTTCGGCGCGGTTTTTTCATTTGCGGCCAAGCGCCGGCGTTAATCAAGACGCGGAAATTCGCCATGCAACACGCGGATATCACACCATTTTTTTACGCTTCAGGCCCGCAATCACTCCCAGATCAATTCTGCCCCGATCATATTTTCACGGACGGAATTCGAAATGACGATAATCAGGCCAAGCGGCGAATTCGGCTCTGGAACGCTTACGCCCCGGCTGGCTGTGCTGATCGACGCCGACAACGTGCAGCCTTCCACCATTGAAGGCGTCCTCGCCGAGGTCGCGCGTCTGGGCGACGCCATTGTGAAGCGGATTTACGGGGATTTCACGTTGTCCAACAATTCGTCGTGGGCCAAGACGATCCAGAAAGGCGAGCTCAAGCCGGTGCAGCAATTCGCCTACACGACCGGGAAGAACGCCACGGATATCGCCCTCGTCATCGATGCGATGGACCTTCTCCATACGCGGAAATTCGATGGCTTCTGCCTTGTCAGCAGCGACAGCGATTTCACCGGGCTCGCGATGCGGATTCGCGAGGAAGGGCTGACGGTCTTCGGCTTTGGCGCGGAGAAAGCGCCGGAGGCCTTCAGAAATGCGTGTCACCGGTTCATTCTGGCCGAAAAACCGGCTCCGGTCGCAGAGAGGACGGACTGCAGCTTAGGTGCCGCTCCCACGCCAAAAAAGCCCGCGCCACCCGCGAAAGATGCTCGGGAAATCCCTTCCAACCTCATGCAAGAGGCCCTCGCACAATCGTCCCCCGACCGCGAGCGCTGGGTGCATCTGGGGTTATTCGGTCAAAAGCTGAAACAGCTGAATTTTGCGCACAAAGACTATGGCTACCCGAAGCTGTCCCACCTCGTGAACGAGAATCCGGAGCTCTTCGACGTCCAGGAACGACTGCAGCCCGGACGCTCGTCCGGGAACCTGTATGTCCGCGCCAAATGATGTCGCAAACGGCCAGCGGCCCGCGCGAAGCTCCGGTCAGAACGTCGCGATGAAAGCCGCGCGCGAATCGGGCGGCCTCAGGCCGCGCGGCGCGAAAACGTCGCGGGAGAGGAAAAATTCCGTCAGCTTCAGGCCGGCGCGAACCTGTTCGCGCTCGACCGCGGCGCCGGCCGTCGCGCGGAGAAAGGCGGGCAGCGGCAGCAGCTTTTCCGCCCAGGGCGCGCCGGCCTCGGCGCAAACCGCGCGGCCCGATTTCGGCGAGACATAGACCAGATCGTCGCGCGTCCCGGTCGCCGCGCATTGGTCGAGATCAAGGCCGAATCCGAGCTCCGTCAGGAGCGCCAGCTCGAAATGGACGAACAGCGCCGGCGCGAGAGGCGTCGCCAGATGTTCGAGCAGAACCTGCGCGCGGTCGTAAAGACCCGGATGGGGATCGCGCTCGGGCAGCAGGCGCAGTAGCGCGCCCATCCAGTTGACGCCATGCAGGCCCTGCGCGCTGGAGAGGAGGAGATCGGTGCGCAAGGCGGCCGCCTCGATCGCATAGAGCCCGAGATGCTCCTCCAGCCGCGCGCGCCAGACCGCCTCGACCTCATTGCCGGGTTGCAGCACCGGCTGCATGGTCCGCGACCGCCCCCCGCGCACGACCCCGAGATGCCGGCCATGGGCGCGCGTCATCAGTTCGAGGATGACGCTGGATTCGCCATGTTTCTTGAGGCCGAGGATCAGGCCGCGCTCCGACCATTCCATCGTTTGAACGTTTCCTCTGTCGGCGGCGCCCTGTTCTCGCGTCCGGCAGGGCCGGCGGCGGCGCTGCGCGCTCGCCGCGAAGTTTACGGCCATTACCGCATTCTAACGCTGTTCCGAAACCGTTCGGTAAGCGCGCCCGATTAGTTTGCCGCGTGGCGATCCGCTATCCTATTTTCGAGTTTCCGGATGATTGCGCCGAATATCTCCCAGTTTGCAATTGGCAATTTCGCCTCGCATCTCCGCGCCTTGCGTCGGACGCCGACGCCCTATCCGGCGCAGGACCTTTATTATCTTCGCGTGATTCTGACTCTGGGCGGCGCGACGGCCCTGCTCGCCGGGGCGATCGGATGGATCGTCGGAATCGAGCCCTCCTTCACTTTCGCCTTCCAGGACCAGGCGGTATGGTATACGGGCCTGCTCGTCGTCGCCGCCGTCTGTTCCGCCTATTACGGCCAGCGCCGCATTTCGGCCTGTCTGGCGACGCTCGCCATCGGGCCGCATATCTCCGCCTTCATTTATGTCTTGTCCTATATGGCGCACGCCACCGGACTGCCGGAGCAAGACGCGCTGCTGCGCGCGGTCGACCTTTCGCTCGGCTTCGACTGGATCGCCTATGTCCATGCCGTGCTGTCGCGGCC
>NZ_JAYSBG010000387.1:0-3133 GCF_041915505.1 Rhodoblastus sp.
AACGGCACCGTCAAGCCGTCCGACATGCCGATGACGACGTCGCGAACCGTTTCCGACCCGAGGAAATGCTTTTCGACATGGGGCGTGGCGGGCATCGAACCATTTCTCCGGTTGGGGCGGGAGCTGCAAGGCGTCGACGTCTCCCTAGCGCAGGAATTTGTCGGTCCGCTAACAAATTCGCAGGGGGGTTCGGAAAACCGAAGATAGCCCGCGACGACAGGAAAATGACAGTTTGGCGAGTCGATAGGGGTCTGGATGGCCCGAACCATTTGATTCGAGGCGTCGGAGAGAGGAGGCGGTGATGTCATCTCCCTGGGACGATCGGAAAATCACATCGCCGGCGACGCGATTGATCAGATGCGCCAGCGACCCGCTTGTGTTCTGGATCGAAGAACTGAGAAATCTCGGACTGGTTTTCGATGAAACGGACGGGCTCGCCTATTGGAACCTGCTGTCCGCCATCTATGCCTTGACGGAAGAGGAGCGGGTGAAACTGCGCGCGACCGACGCTTATCCCTTCGCCGGCTGCAGCCCGACGACCGGGAAGCGCAAGCTCATCGCCCTCATCCGCGCCAATTTGATCCTGACGACCAGGAACCCCGCTAGGCGAAACGAGAAATTCGTTGTGGTTTCGGGCGAGGCGAAAACCGCCATCTTGCGGACGCTCGACCGATGGGCGAGCAATTGGGAGGCGGAAACGGCGGTTTATCGTCAATATCGCCGATCGGATCATCGCCCGAACGCCAACGCCTGAGCTTTGGCGTCCTTGCCCGGCGAAGCCGAAGATCTCGCCATCGGCCTCGCGGAAAGCCGGATTTTTCGAAGACGCGCATGAGACTCTTGCTGATTGAGGACACGGCGCGCTTGCGCGACCTGCTGGCGGAAAGCGTGCATGACGCCGGATGGCGCATCGATTCATTCGGCACGCTTGCGGACGGCGATGCGGCGATCGCGACAACCGCCTATGATCTGTTGCTGATCGACCTTGGCTTGCCCGACGGCGACGGCCTCGACTTCATCCGCGCCCTGCGCCGCAACGGCCTGCGCACGCCTATTCTTGCGCTGACCGCGCGCGCGGCGATCGACGAGCGCATCGCCGGGCTCGACGCCGGCGCCGACGACTATCTGGTCAAGCCTTTCAACCACCGGGAATTTCTCGCGCGCTGCCGCGCGCTCCTGCGCCGCGCGGCGGAAACCGCGGCGCCTCATCTGACCGCCGGCCGCCTGGCGTTCGATCCCGCCACGGGGCTGCTGGCCTGCGCCGACCAAGACGTTCCGCTGACGCGGCGTGAGCGCGCGATCATGGAAATTCTCATGCGCGAGGTCGGACGCGCCGTCCAGAAGCGCCGCATCGAGCACGCCTTGTCGGAATTCGGCGACGATATTTCGACCAATGCCGTCGAGCTCGTCATATCGCGCCTGCGCAGGAAGCTTGGCTCCTATCCTTCCGGCGCGGCGCTCGAAACCATTCGCGGCCTGGGCTATCTCCTGCGTGAGCTGAAGGCGTGACGCGCCGCCCGCCTTCGCTCACCGCGCTCGTCGTCCGGCGGATCGTACTCTTCGCCGCCATCGCCATGCTCGCGCAGGTCGCCGGCGTTTTCCTTGAATATTGGCGGGATACCCAGAACCTTGGCCGCCTCGCCATCGAAATGGAGACCCGGTCGCTGGCCTCCGGTCTGTCCGTGGCGGATGGACGCGCCGCCTACGAACCTCCTGCGGCGATGCGCGATCGATATCGCGTCCCGGCCCAAGGCTATTTCGTGCGTGTGCTCGACGCGGCGGGCGCGTCGCTCTACTCTAATTGCGGCGCCGAATGCGACGCCTATTTCCCGACGTCCGAAACGCGGCGGCTGAGTTTCTGGATGATCGAGCTGAAGCCGGGCAAGCCGCTGAACATCGCCGGCGGCAGGCGCGTCTCGGACGATCCCGCGGCGGTGATGATCGATGTCGCGATCATCGACGATCCCCGGGGCGTCATCTGGCGCGTGCTCGGCCAGGAGGCCGCCGATCACATGGCGCTTCCCATGAGCCTGCTGCTGGTTTTCGTCCTGGGCGCCACCAGCCTCTCGATCGCTCAGGCTTTGCGCCCCGTGCGCCTGAACGCGGACCTCGCCGCGAAAATCGACCCGCTTGCGCCGGCGGCGCGCCTGCCGGTCGAAGGCATGCCCCGCGAGATCGCGAATTACACCAAGGCCGTCAACGGCGCTCTCGAACGCGTCTTTGCGCTGATGCAGTCGCAAAGGATCATGACCTCGGCGATTTCCCACGAGGTCCGCACGCCTTTGGCGGTGGCCCGGCTGGAGCTCGAAAAGATCGCCGATCCGCGCGCGCGCGAGGTGGAGCGCGATCTGGACGCTTTGAATCGCCTGGTCGAGCAACTGACGACATTGGCGCGCCTCGAAGGCGCCGGCGTCGCCGCTCCGGAAAAAATCGATCCGGCGGATTCGGCGCAGCACGTCGTTGCGACTCTGGCGCCGCTCGTCTTCGAATCCGGACGAACGATCGCTTTCGAGGATCGCGGCGGCGCGCCATTTCGCGGCCACCGCGCTTTGGTCGAAAACGCTTTGCGCAACCTGATCGACAACGCCATCCGCCACACCGGAGAGGGCGCGGCGATCATCGTCGCCGCGGGTCCAGGCCCTTGCCTGACCGTTTCCGACGACCAGGGCGACGTCCAGCGGGCGCCCGCGCCCGAGGTCAAGCGCAACGGCCTCGACCGGCCCGGCCTTGGCCTGAAGATCGTCAGCCGGATCGCCGAAATCCACGGCGGCCGCCTGGAGGCGACGCTGTCGTCAAGGGATGGCGCACGGGCGACGATGGTATTTCCGCCATGCGCTTGAACCCGGGCCGAATAGCAGCTTTATCTGACGTCCAGCCCGACTTCCTGAGCCAGCGACGCGAGTTTTCGCCGCGAAGCGTCATCGCTCGCAAAAGTCCGGCGCGCCTGCTCGTAGGCGTCCTGCGCCCGCGTGGATTTGCCGAGCGCCCGGTAGGAGCGGATGAGGCGAATCCAATCGTCTGCGCTCCCGCCCTGAGCGGCGAGACGTTGCGCCAGATGGTCCACCATGGCTTCAACGGCCTTGCGCCCTTCATTCGCCGATGCGGCGGGTTGTGTCGCTCCCTCCACCGGCGC
>NZ_JAYSBG010000388.1:0-3128 GCF_041915505.1 Rhodoblastus sp.
CCGGCCCGTGCGCGTCCTCGCTCTGCTGCTCGGCGGCGTCGCCGGCTTCGCGTCCTGTGGCGCGGCGCTGGCGCAAAGCGCGGATTTCCGGCCCTCGACCTATGATTCAGAAACCGCGCCTGTTCGCCCGGCCGGAACGGGAGCGCCGATTCCCTCGACCGGAACCGCCGCGCCTCTGCCCGACGCCTTCGATCGCGACGGCGCGATCCCGCCGCCCGCCGCCTCAGGCGCCAATTACGGCAAGCCCAAGCCTTTCACGCCCAAGGCCAAGTCCAATCGCAAAGCGGTCGCGCATCCGCTGCCCGAGCTAGCGCCCTATCCGACCTCAGCCGAGGCGAGACGCCGGGCGGCGCTCGGCCTGCGGACCGAAACGATGGACCCGGCGTTACTGGGGCCCGCGCCGACCACCGCCATGCCGGCCTCGATCCCGCCGCGCCCCAGGCCCAAGGTCGAGCTGGAGCCTTTCGCCCCGATCGGCTTCTACGCCGGCCCGCTGCGCGCCCATGCCTATTCGGAGACGGATTTCGGCTATAATTCCAATCCGAACCAGGCCTCGCCCGGCGCCTCCAATCTGCGCGGCTCATCCTTCCTGCGCGAGGAAATCGGCGTTTCGGCGGAATCAGATTGGTCGAACCATAGTTTCGTCGCCGATATGCGGCTCGGCTATAATGATTATTTCAACCAGTCCAGCGCCAACGCCCCGGACGGGACCGGCAAGTTCCTGGCGCGCGTCGATGTCGCGCGCGACACCAGGATCAATATCGATGGCAATTACACGCTCTCGACGCAATATCAGACCTCGCCCAATCTCTATAACAACGGCGCCTCGACCCAATTGGCGTCGCGGCCGCTGGTCGCGGTCTATGGCGGCGGCATCGGCGCCAGCCAGATCTTCAACCGCACGGAACTGACCCTGCGCGGCTCATTCGAGCGCAATTACTGGGCCGACGCCCAATTCGCCGACGGCTCGACGCAATATTTGTCGCGCGATTCCTATGACGATTACGGCCTGACCCTGCGCGCGGCCTATGAACTCACGCCCGGCGTAAAACCCTTTGTCGAGGGCATTGTCGACCGGCGCATCCATGACACGACTTATGGGACGTCCGGCTATGCGCGCGATTCCTCGGGCGTTCAAGTCAATGCGGGCTCGACCTTCGAATTGACGCGGCTTTTGACGGGCTCGGCCTCGGCGGGCTATGCCGACCGCAATTACCAGGACCCGCGGCTGGCCAATCTGCGCGGCGCGATGTTCGATATTTCGCTGATCTGGACGGCGACGCCGCTGACCAAGGTGACCCTGCGCACCCTGACGACCATGGACGAAACCACCGTCGCCGGCGCCTCCGGGACCATCACGCGCGGCGGAACGCTCGAAATCGCCCATGCGCTGCGGCGCGACCTGACCATCACCGCCACGGGCGGCGTCCAATATGAGATCTATCCGGGCAATCCGCTGGTCCAGACTTATTATTCGGCCGGGCTGAAGGCCGAATATAATCTCACGCGCAATATCGTGCTGAAGGGCGCCTATACCTTCCAGGCCATGACGTCCAACCAGAAAAACACGGATTACACCGCCAATATCATGACGGTCGGCCTGCGGCTGCAGCAGTGAGGCGTCTGGACGCCAAGAACCCGCCGGCCGCGTCAGACGCGGCCGGCAAAACAATCACAAACTTCCGACGATCCGCTTCAATTCGGCGCGGAAGCCGGGTTCGATATCGGGCCGCGCCAGCGCGAAGGCCACATTTGCGGCGAGAAAGCCGACCTTCGAGCCCGTGTCATAGGTCTTGCCGTCGAAATGGCGGGCGAAGAATTTCTGAGCCTTGGCCAGTTCGATCATGGAATCGGTGAGCTGGATTTCGCCGCCGGCGCCCTTCTGGCCCTTGGCGAGCAGGTCGAAAATCTCCGGCTCCAGCACATAGCGGCCCGAAATGATGTAGTTCGAGGGCGCGGTCCCCTTCGGCGGCTTCTCCACCATGCCGGTGATCTCGAAAGACGCGCCGAAGTCCTGGCCCTTGGCGACCACGCCATATTGATGGGTGTCCTCGGGCGCGACCTGCTCGACCGCGATTACATTGCCGCCGAGCTCGTTATAGGTGTCGACGCACTGCTGCAGGCAGCGTTTTCCGCTGGCGCCCGGCAAAGTGATCATGTCGGGCAGGATCACGGCGAAGGGCTCGTCGCCGACGATGTCGCGCGCGCACCAGACGGCATGGCCGAGGCCGAGCGGCGACTGCTGGCGGGTGAAGCTGGTCGCGCCGGCGGCCGGCAGGTCGCCTTTCAGCCCTTCCAGCTCCTTCAGCTTGCCGCGCCGCTGCAAAGTGTCCTCAAGCTCATAGGCGATGTCGAAATGATCCTCGATCACCGCCTTGTTGCGGCCGGTGACAAAGATGAAATGCTCGATGCCGGCTTCGCGCGCTTCCTCGACGCAATGTTGCAGCACCGGCCGGTCGACCACGGTCAGCATTTCCTTAGGCACGGTCTTGGTGGCGGGAAGAACGCGCGTGCCGAGGCCGGCGACGGGGAAAACGGCTTTACGGATCTTTTTCGGCATTGGCCCTCAGCCTTGTTGACAACCGGCCTGCCTGACGGCGGGCCGCCGCTTGTAGCACTGACGCGTTTTGCGCGCCAAGGGCCGTTCACCAAGAAGGGTTAAAGCGGCGGCCTGTGACTTTCGCAGTTCCAAAGCACCCTCCCGATGATTTACAAGGACCCGACGCGGACCCGAGAGGAAGAGCAATGACCGTTCTGGTGACCGGCGGCGCCGGCTATATCGGTTCTCACATGGCCTATGAACTGGTCGATTCCGGCGATGACGTGGTGGTTCTCGACAATCTTTCGACCGGCCGCCGCGCCGCCGTCCCGCCGCAGGCGGAGCTGGTGATCGGCGATTTTGGCGATGAGGCCCTTGTCAGCGATCTGCTGAAAAGCCGCAAGATCGAGGCGATCATCCATTTCGCGGCCAAGATCGTGGTGCCGGAATCGGTCGCCGACCCGCTCGGCTATTACCACAACAACACCGCCTCCGCCCGCAGCCTGCTCGCCAAGGCGGTCGAGGCCGACGTCAAACATTTCATCTTCTCCTCCACGGCGGCGGTCTATGGCGAGCCGGAGCAGAATCC
>NZ_JAYSBG010000389.1:0-3123 GCF_041915505.1 Rhodoblastus sp.
CCGGCGGCGACGATCTCGCTCAGGCCTTCGCCTTGCTGGGCGTGCGCCCCGTGTGGGACGCCGCCTCGACACGCATGAGCGGTTTCGAAATTCTGCCGCTCGCCCAGCTCGGCCGTCCGCGCGTCGATGTCACCTTGCGCATTTCCGGCCTGTTCCGCGATGTCTTTCCGCAGCAGATCGAGGCCTTCGATTCCGCCGTGCGCGCCGTGGCCCGGCTCGACGAGACGCCGGAGGACAATCCGCTCGTCGACGAAGCCGAGCCCCGCCGCATTTTCGGCGCCGCGCCCGGCGCCTATGGCGTCGATCTCACCGGCGCCTTCGCCAGCGGGCAATGGCGCGACCGCGCCGAGCTGGCGCAGAAATATCTCGCCGCCAATGAACAGGCTTATGGCGCCGATGGCGCGCCGGTCGCGGGCGAGGGCGATTTCGCCGCGCGCATCCGCGCCGCCGACGCTTTCGTCCATGTGCAGGATCTGGCGGGTCAGGACATTCTCAACGCCGACGCCTTCGCGACGCACGAGGGCGGCTTTGCGGCGGCGGCGGAATTTTTGGGCGCGTCGCCGGAGCAATATCATGTCGATGCGACGCGGCCGGACGCCGCGAAAGTGCGGCGTTTGGATGAGGAAATCGCGCGCGTCGTTCATGGCCGCGCAACCAATCCGCGCTGGCTCGCGGGCATGATGCGCCACGGCGCCAATGGCGCGGCCGAGATCGCGGAGACCGTGGACAATCTGTTCGCCTTCGCCGCACTGACTCGCGCGGTGGAGGCGCGTCATTTCGATCTTCTATTTGACGCCCTGTGCGGCGATGACAATTTGCGCGCCTTTCTGGAGCGCGAAAATCCGCGCGCGGCGAAGAGCATCGCGGAAAAATTCAGCGAGGCCGAGCGGCGCGGGCTCTGGTCGTCGCGGCGCAATTCCACCGCCGCCATTCTGGCCGAGATGAGGGGCGAACCATGACCGAGGCCCTGCGCAAAGGCTGGTGTCCGGGGGCGCTCGCGCCCATGCTCAGCGGCGATGGCTATATTTTCCGCCTGCGTCTGACCAATGGCGTTCTCTCCTTCGCGCGCGCGAAGATTTTCGCCGCGCTGGCGCGCCGTTTCGGCAATGGCGCCTTTGATCTGTCGGCGCGCGCCAATCTCCAGATGCGCGGCGTGGCGGGCGACCGGATCGAGGCCCTGCAGGCGGAGTTGCGCGCGCTCGGCCTGCTCGATTCGGATCCGCGCGCCGAGGCCGTGCGCAATGTGGTTCCAAGCCCGCTGGCCGGTTTCGACCCCACCGCACTGCTGGACGCGCGCCCGCTGGTTTCGGCGCTCGACGACTTGCTGAAATCCAACCGGGACCTGCAAGACCTGCCGCCGAAATTCGGCTTCGCCATCGACGGTGGCGGCGCTTTGCCGCTGGACGTGGCGACCGACGTCGTCTTTGCGGCTTCGGCGGCGGACCGGCTCGCAGTTTTTCTCGGCGGCGCTTTCGCCGGACATGTTACGCGGGGAGATTTGCTCGCGGCGGCGGAAGGCCTCGCGCGCAATTTCCTCGCGCTGCGCAACGCAGACCGGCGCATGGGCGCGGTCGTCGCCCGTCTCGGCGTCGCGCCTTTGGTCGAAGGCGTCTCCGTCATTGCAAGGAGCGAAGCGACAAAGCCATCCGCCCGGCGGTCGGCACCCGATGGATTGCTTCGTTCCGCTCGCAATGACGGCGCGAGACCGGCCAACATTCTTGGGGCGCAATCTTGCGGGCTGGGCGCCTTTGTCGGCGCTGGCCTCTTGTTCGGGCGGATCGACGCCGACGGGCTGGAGGCTCTGGCCGAATGCGCCGAGGCCTGCGGCGCGGCGGAATTGCGCCTGACGCCGTGGCGCGTGATTCTCGCGGTCGGCCTCGCACGCGAGGCGGCCACGCGGCTGGTGGCGGACCTCGCTACGCGCGGCTTTCTGCTCGACGCGTCCGACGCCCGTCTGGCTTTCACCGCCTGTCCGGGCGCGCCGGCCTGTTCCTCGGCTTTGGCCGATGTGCGCGCGACGGCGCTGGCGCTGGCGCCGCACTGGCGCGCGGAAGCGGGCCGCATCCACATTTCCGGCTGCGCCAAGGGGTGCGCCCTCAACGCGCCGGCGCTCACTTTGGTGGCGGAAAGGGACGGCTACGCCCTTGTCGAATACGGTCTGGCGCGCGAAAAGCCTTCCGCGCGCGGGCTCGACCTCGCCGCCCTCACGACCAGATTGAAATCTCTCGCTCAGGGAGCGCGGGCTTGACCGCTTATGACTATATCCGCGACGGCGCGGAGATTTACAAAAACTCCTTCGCCATCATCCGCCGCGAGGCCGATCTGGCGCGTTTCGACGCCTTCGAGGAGCGCATCGCGGTCCGCGTCATCCATGCCTGCGGCATGGTCGAGATCGCGTCCGACCTGCATTTTTCGTCGGGCGCCGCCAAGGCGGGAATCGAGGCGCTCGCCTCTGGCGCTCCGATCCTGTGCGACGCCAATATGGTCGCCCATGGCGTCACTCGCGCGCGCCTGCCGGCCAATAATGAGGTGATCTGCGCGCTGACCGATCCGCGCGTCCCCGCTCTCGCGAAGGAGATGGGCACGACCCGGACGGCGGCGGCGATGGAGCTGTGGCGCCCCTATCTCGCCGGTTCGGTGGTCGCCTTCGGCAATGCGCCGACCGCGCTCTTTCACATGCTCGAAATGCTTGACGCCGGCGCGCCGAAGCCCGCCTTGATCCTGGCCATGCCGGTCGGCTTCGTCGGCGCGGCGGAATCCAAGGAGGCGGCAATCGTCGACGGCCGCGTCCCGGTGATCGCCATGCGCGGGCGCAAGGGCGGCAGCGCCATGGCGGCGGCGGCGATCAATGCTTTGGCGAGCGAAAAGGAATGAGCGTGGGCCGGCTTTATGGCGTCGGGCTCGGCCCCGGCGATCCGGAACTTCTCACGGTGAAAGCCGTGCGCGTCATCGAGACCGCGCCGGTGATCGCCTTTTTCGCCAAGTCGGGACGCCCGGGCAATGCGCGCACGATCGCCGATCGCTGGATTCCCGCCAGCGCCCGTCAATTGCTGCTGGCCTATCCGGTGACCACCGAAATTCCGGTCAGCGATCCGGCCTATAACGAGGCCCTGCGCGCCTTTT
>NZ_JAYSBG010000390.1:0-3119 GCF_041915505.1 Rhodoblastus sp.
CGCGCTCGGGCGACAGCCGCGCGCCGCGCAACTGGTTCCAGTAGCTGTAGAGCTCTTGCGTCGCGGCTTGTCTCATTTCGGGACCTTGTTCTTGTTCGGGTCAGTTGCGTCCGGTCGCCGCACAGAAGTCCGGCTCGGGACGCCAACAAGGCGAAAATTGCGAAACTCGGGCCAGATCGGCCCCGCAATGTTAAGCTTAATGAATTGTTGATGTTGCAAAGACGTTAGGACTTTGGCAATATCTTCTTATGCGAACGACGCGGCGACGGACAAGCACCCGGCCAAAGCGACGTTCGAGCTAAAAGCCAATGCTTGTTTCCTGGCGCCTTACGCCGCCGCGCTCTTGCTCGGGATGCGCAGCAGGTTGTTACGCCAGGATCGCGGACGGGACCGCAAGCACGCCGCGCAAGCCTGACGGTTGAAGCCGTTGCAAAGGGGAGAGCTCGCTCCAGCTCTCCCCTTTCTATTTGCCGGAGCCAGTTTGCCGTCGGGAGGGCGCCGATCCGTGATGCGCGAGCGCGCCCGAGAGCCGATCTTCAATATTCCCGCCGTTGTCATCGCTTTGCTGGCCGTTCTGGCCGGCGTCCATGTCTTGCGCGCCTTTCTGTCGCCGGAAAACGATGTCGGCGTCGTGGCCATATTCGGCTTCACGCCGGCGCGGCTGGGCTTTCTCATCGATCCCAACGCGGTGGTGAGCCGTCTGACCGAACTCGCCCGGCAATCGGACATTGATGCGCAGATCGGGCAGTTCTTCCTGACCTATGCGCCGCCGTCCTGGGTCTGGTTCACGCCTCTGTCCTACGCCTTCCTCCACGGCGACAACACCCATCTGATCTTCAACGGGGTCTGGCTCGCGGCCTTCGGCTCGCCGGTGGCCCGGCGGTTCGGGGCGGCGCGGTTCCTGCTGCTGGGCGCGCTCGGCGCCATAGGGGGGGCCCTGGTCTATCTGGCGGCCCATATCGCCGAACCCTCGCCCATGGTCGGCGCCTCGGCCGCGATTTCGGCTTATATGGGCGCGGCGGCGCGTTTCGTCTTTCAGCCGGGCGGCTTCTACGGCGCGGAGGTGGGCTTCGAGCCGCCGCCGATGGCCTCGTTCCGGGAAATGTTCGCCAATCGCCAGACGCTTGCCTTTCTGGTGTTCTGGTTCGTCTCCAACCTGCTGATCGGCCTCGGCGCGCAGCGTTTCGGCCTGTCGCAGGCGCCGGTCGCCTGGGAGGCGCATATCGGCGGCTTCGTCGTCGGCGTCCTGTTGGCGCCTTTATTCGACCAAAGGCGCAAGGTCTGAAGGCAAAGCCCTCGCTTGCACTCGCCGCCGAACGGGGGCATCCTTCATGGAAAGATGGGGAACAACCCTGCTTTTGCCTGGAGGAAATATTTAGATGAGCGTTGCACTCATTCTCGCCGCCAAAGGTCACGACGTGACCACCACGCAGCCGCACCGGACCTTGCAGGAGGCCACGGCGCTGCTCGCGGAAAAGGGCATCGGCGCCGTGATCGTCACCGGCGGAAATGGCGAAGTCCTGGGCATTCTGTCGGAGCGCGACATCGTGCGGGCGGTCGGACGCCATGGCGTCGGCGCGCTGCAGGAATCCGTTTCGAAATATATGACCAGCAAGGTCGTCACCACCGGCATGGACGAGGCCATCGACCATGTCATGGAGCAGATGACCGCCGGCCGCTTCCGTCACCTTCCGGTGATCCATAACGGCAAGCTCGTTGGCGTGGTGTCGATCGGCGACGTCGTCAAGCATCGCATCGACGCGATCGAATCCGAGCATCGCGCGCTGCGCGAATATATCGCCACGGCCTGACGGCAGGTTTCGAGGAACACTTCCTCGCGGAAGACGTTCTCGCGGAAGGTTTCAGCGCGGCGGCAGCTTGCCGCCGCGGGGATTTTCCAGCGCCGCAATATCCGCGATGTCGTTGAGCGCGCGCCGGGCCGCCTCGCGGCCGAGCGCGATCAATTCGTCGGCGCGGTGGAAATCGAAAAAGCCGATCTTCGACAAACGGGCGCTGATCAGCACGTCCGGCGGGTCGCCCGCGAGGCGCGACCGTGCGATCCTGTCCTGGGTGATGTTGAAGGCGTCGAGCATGGCGGCGGCTATGCCCGGCGCGCCATTGGCCGCCCGCCCGAACTGGCGGTGCAACTGGCGGGCTTCCGGCGAATGCCTCACCGTTTCGGCCGCCGTCTTCTGCTCCTTATGCGGCTCGGGCTCAGGCGCCTCTGCCGACATGGTCGCCGCATCCGCGATCAGCGCCCCGCGATAGGCCGCGTCGCCGACCAGATTGACCGCGATCACCAGTTCGGCGCCCAAAGCCCGGCACAGGGTCACGGGAACCGGATTGACCAGCGCGCCGTCGAACAGCCAGCGGTTCTCGATGTGGACCGGCTCGAAAATGCCCGGCATGGCGTAGGAGGCGCGGATAGCTTGGACGAGATCGCCCTTGCGCAGCCAGACCTCGTGGCCGGCGCCGATTTCGGTCGCCACGGCGCCGAAAACGGTCGGCAGGGTCTCGATGCGCAGACCCTCCAGCTCGCGCGAGAGTTCGTCGCGCAGCTTTCCGCCGGAAAGCATGCCCACCCCGGAAAAGGACAGGTCCATAAGCGAGAACACCCGGCGCTTGGTCAGCGAGCGGGCGAAGCCCTCCAGCGCGGATAGCCGTCCGGCCGCATGGCAGCCGCCAACGACGGCGCCGATTGAGGCGCCGGCGATGACGTCGATCGGCACGCCGCGCGCCTCAAGCTCCTGCAATACGCCAATATGGGACCAACCGCGCGCCGCGCCGGAGCCGAGCGCCAGGCCGATGCGGGGTCGCCGCTGTCCGGCGGGGCGGCCGCCGTCGCTGGCGGCCGAGAAGGATTCGCCGGATTTCTCATATGTCTTCCAATTAAAACCGAACATGGCCCGGTCCTCAATTGAAACACCCGCCGGGGCTTGAATCGCCCGGATGCGCCCACAGGGCAAGAAAGGCGCCGTCGGGCCGGGATTTTCCATCCTTTTGGCCCCATGGTAAATATCGACGCTGCGCTCGAAACCTTGCCGAAGGCTTAAGCGGACCGACAGCCGCCATCGGGGCCACATGTTTAAAATGTGAACGGACGGCAAAGGTTCCGCACG
>NZ_JAYSBG010000391.1:0-3117 GCF_041915505.1 Rhodoblastus sp.
GTTCGGCCTGGGCGACCTGCTGGATCGCCTGCGCGGCCGTATCGGTCTCGGCGACCTGGGGCGCGTCCGTGTCCGGCGTCTCGACCAGCACGAACAAAGGTTCGGATTGAAGGGGCGAGAAGGACGGTCCGACCGGATCGGTCTTGGCCGCCATGGCCGGCATGCCCGTTACAGCGCCTTCGGGATCGAACAGGCCGCCGAAGGGATTGCGCGGCTTGTCGAGGTTCGGCTTGGAGGGGCCGGATTCGAGCGCCACATGGGCGACCGCCGCGGCTGTCGATTGGGCGAGCGCACCTTGCGATTGGGCGAGCGACCCTTGCGCGCGATCCGCGCTCCCGGCCGATGCGGCGAATGGCGCCGGGGCGGCGGCTTCGCCGACCGGGGCTCCGGCCTCGCCGGCCAGGCCGCCGGCGAGGCGCAGGGCCACGGCGGCGCTGAAGGAAAAGGCGGCGAGGACAGGGATTGTCCGGACGAAAACTTTGCGAGTAAGGCTCGCGCGACCCTCAAGGGCGGGTTCGCAGATCTCGTAGCTCCAATCGGTCATACGCTGAATCCCGCATACAATACGCTGGTCGCGCCGGGGCGCGGTTCGGGGTCCGGCCGAGCGACGCCAACAGGCGCGGGCCAGCGATTTTGGCGCGTCAACGCGCCGGGGAAATCGGCTGTAAAGGCGAGGACGCCGAACGTCCTTGAATCAAAACAAATTATCCCTAATTTCCTGTTAATGGCTTCCGCAGAAGTCTGCATATTTTGTGTCCGTGCCCCGCCCGCCGCTGGCGTTCAATCATGCCGCGACGCCTCCGGGGGCGAGGTGTCGCGCAGCCGTTCGCATTTGCGGAAAACACTTGTTTTCCGGCCCACATGCATCTACGAACAATGACTTAGCGCCTCCGCGACTCTCCCGATCCGCGAATGCCGCCCGCCACGCGCCGCCCCTGTCAATCAAGTGAGACAGCCGTCGTCCGGGTCGCTCTCGAAAAAAGGCGAAAAAAAAGGCGAAATTGCGGATCACAGGAATTTTATTTGACAGTGATCCAAAAAACACAGGAAAAAGCGGCGAGGCAAAACGCCGCAGACCCCGCCTTCTGCGCCGGACTCTCCCGTCAAGCCTCAGTTTCCGGCTCGTCACGCCAGCGGCGCAGCACCATATGGCCGAGCCCGGCCAAAGCGCCGTAAAGCGCCACGCCGCACAGGCACAGCAGCGCGACGGCGGCATACATCATGGGAATTTTGAGCCGATAACCCGCCTCGACGATTCGGAAAGCGAGGCCTTCGCTGTTTCCCGCGGCGCCCGCCGCCAGTTCCGCCGCCACCGCGCCGATCAAAGCAAGGCCGCCGCCGATGCGCAGGCCGGTGAAAATCTGCGGCAAGGCCGAAGGCAGCCGCAGCAGCAGGAGAATCGTCCCGCGCGACGCGCCTTTCAGCCGGAACAGTTCGATCAGGCCGCGATCGGTCGCCTTGAGGCCCGCCGAAGCGTTGGACAGGATCGGAAAGAAGGCGACCAGAAAGGCGCAGGCGAGCACCGCCGTCGGCGGCTCCAGATAGATCAGCAAGAGCGGAGCGATGGCGATCAGCGGCGTCACCTGGAGCGCGATGGCCAGCGGCAGAAAGGTCTTTTCGAGCCAGGGCGACCAGGCGAAGACCAAAGCCAAAGCGAGGCCGCCGGCCGCAGCGAGCGCCAGCGCCAGCAAAGCCTCGCGCAGGGTGATCGCGGTGGCGGCGAGCAATTGCGGGCCGTTGTCGATCAGCGTTTTCGCGATCAGGCTCGGCGCGGGGATTTGCGCGGGCGGAATGTCGCAGGCGCGGACCAGAACCTCCCACAACCCGATCAACGCGGCGAGGGCAAGCAGCGGCGCGAGGCGGGCGAACAGGCCGTTCACGCCGCCTGCCCCATCGCCCGTTGCAGGCCCTCGGCGATCCGCGCGCAATCCGCCGCGAAACCGGGGCTCCGGCGCAGGCCGAGGCCGCGCGTTTCGCCGCGCTCCAAGGTCAGGATCGAATCGATCCGGCCCGGCCGTGCGTGCATGATCGCCACGCGATCGGCGAGATAGGCGCTCTCATAGACTGAATGGGTGACGAAGACGACGGTCGCCGCGCTCTTGCGGCGCAGGTCGAGCAAAACATCGTTGAGTTGCCAGCGGGTGATCTCGTCGAGCGCCGCGAAGGGCTCGTCGAGCAGCAGCAGGCTCGGCTCGTCGACCAGAGCGCGGGCGATAGAGGCGCGCATTTTCATGCCGCCGGACAATTGGCGCGGCAGCGCCTTCAGCCGGTCGCCAAGGCCGACGCGGGCAAGCGCCGCCTCCACGCGCGGCGCGGCTTCGCGTCGCGACAGGCCGGCGAGGCGCAGCGGCAGATAGACATTGGCGAACAGATCGGCCCAGGGCATCAGAGTCGGCTCCTGAAAGACGAAGCCGATTGTCGGCGCGGCGCCGTCCCGCCAACGGATTTCGCCGGAATCGGGCCGCTCCAGCCCGGCGACCAGCCGCAACAGGCTCGATTTGCCGCAGCCCGAGGGGCCGAGCAGGCAAAGCGTCTCGCCCGGGACGAGATCGAGCCGCACGCCGTCGAGCGCCGCCGCCCCCTGCCCCGGAAAACGAAGGCTAAGATCGCGCAAACTGGCAAGCGGCGCCGTCAATTGCGGCCCTGCTGTTCCAGCCCCAGCCCCTTGTTGACGAAGCGGACATCGAAGCCGCGCGACAGGTCGAGTCCGGGAGGCGTCACGCCGGCCGCCGCCATATCGGCGTAAAAGCGCGCGATGCGCGCCTCGTCCATCGCGCCGACGCCCCGTTTGAGCGCGTCGCCCGATTCGACAATGCCGAAGTGCTTCATCTGGGCGATGGAAAAGGCGATCTGCGCGTCGTCGATATCCGGATTGCCGCGCTTGATCAGCGCATTGGCCGCGCCATTGTCGCCGTGCAGATAATGCACCCAGCCGAGGATCGAGGCCTCGACGAAACGCCGCACCAGATCGGGATTGCTTTCCAGCAGGTCGCGGCGCGTCTCGATGGTGGTGGCGTAGGTCTCGTAGCCGTGATCGGCGAGCAAGAAGACATTGGGCTTGAAGCCCCCCTCGCGCGCGATGGCGAAGGGCTCGGACGTGGCGTAGCCCTGCTGGAT
>NZ_JAYSBG010000392.1:0-3113 GCF_041915505.1 Rhodoblastus sp.
CCATCCTCGTCGTCGACCGTGATGAGGCCCAAAGCGCGCTCGCCGAAAGTGACCGTGGCCTGCTCGGTGTCCTTGGGATCGAGCCCGACCTTGATTCCCGTCGCGCCGAAGGCGTTCCGCAGGAATTCCTGCAATTTGCGCAATTCGCTCTTGTCCAAGGCCCGTCTCCATCAGCCGTTGCGATGCGAGGCTTAAAAAAAAGCCGCGCCCCGCGCAAGGGGCGCGAAAATTAGCGGGGAAAAGCGCAGGTTGGCTCTGCCCGCCGCACGGGCCGCGCGGCGGAAACGCTCATTCCTCTCCGGCCTTGGCGGCGAGAATCTGATCCATTTCGCGCGCCGGCTCCGCGCAGCCGGAGGCGCCGACGATGCGCGCCGGCACGCCGGCCACCGTCACCTTGGGGGGAACCGGCTTCAGCACGACCGAGCCCGCCGCGATGCGCGAGCAATGGCCGACCTCGATATTGCCGATGATCTTGGCGCCGGCGCCGATCAGCACGCCATGGCGGATCTTGGGATGGCGGTCGCCGCGCTCGTGGCCGGTGCCGCCCAAGGTCACGCTGTGCAGGATCGACACGTCGTCCTCGATCACCGCCGTCGCGCCGACCACCAGGCCGGTGGCGTGATCGAGGAAAACCCCCTTGCCGATCCGCGCGGCCGGATTGATGTCGGTCTGGAACGCCGCTGAGGACCGACTCTGCAGATAGAGCGCGAAATCCTTGCGGCCGGAATTCCACAGCCAATGCGCCAGACGATGGGTCTGCAGCGCGTGAAAACCCTTGAAATAGAGCACCGGCTCGATCAGTCGGGTGCAGGCCGGGTCGCGGTCGGCGACGGCGAGGATATCGGCGCGGATCGCGACGCCGATCGAAGGATCGCGCGAAGCCATATCGAGAAAATTCTGGCGGATCAGGTCGCCGGGGAAATCCGGATGCGACAGACGCGAGGCGAGCCGGTTCCCGACCGCCTGCTCCAGCGTGGAATGATTGAGGATCGAGGCGGCCAGGAAGCAGCCCAGATCGGGCTCGCGGCGCAAAGCGTCCTCCGCCTCGCGGCGAATCTGCGCGAAGACGGGGTCGAATTCGCTCTTGTGGAGCTGCCGCACATTGCTGGTGGTCGTCATGCCAATTTCCTCTCCGCAAAAGCGGAAAAAACAGAATATCACACGCCGGATTCGCTGTCGCGGCGCGTTTCGTCAGGGCCTCGCGGAAAGGTCGTCGAGAAAGGCCAGCACGGCGTCCTTATAGGCCTTGTCGCCGACCGCGCGATTGTGGTCGCGCCCCGGAATGACGAAGGCGCGGCCGTTTTTCAACAAGCGGGCCAGCGGCTCCGGGTCGCCGGCGACATCATCCTCCGAGCCGACGCAGACCAGGGTTGGCGCCGCGATGGTCTCGACCACGGATTCGCTCATGGCGTGGCGCGTCCCCCTCATGCAGGCGGCGAGCGCCCGCAGGTCGCTCTTGGTCGCCTCGGCAAAGGTGCGAAACATGCGCTGCATCGGGTCGGTGAGGGCCGCCAGAGAGGGCGCGTCCATGGCGTCGGCTATGCCGGCGGGAAGCCCCTCGCTGTCCACCAGATGGATACCGAGGCCGGCGAGCACAAGGCCGCGCACTTTGTCCGGCGCGGCCTTCGCCATATGGGCGGCGATGCGCGCGCCCATGGAATAGCCCATCACATCAGCGCGCACGATGCCGAGATGGTCGAGCAGATTGGCGGCGTCAGCGGCCATCAGCCAGGGCGAATATTGCTCGGGATCGTAGAGCTTCTGGCTGCGCCCGTGGCCGCGATTGTCGAATACGATGGTGCGCCGGCCGGCCTGGGTCAGCGTCTTGACCCATTGCGGGAACAGCCAGTTGACGCCGTGGTTCGAGGCGAAGCCATGGATGAGGATGATCGGCTCGCCCTTGTCCTCCGCGGTTGGCGCAAAATCGAGAAAAGCGAGGCGCACCCCGCCGGACAGAAATTCCTGCATCGCCCAATCCTGATTGCGCGCCCGCTTACCAGCGCAACAGGCGTCCGCCGGCGAACCAGCCGAGCGCGACCACGGCCGTTGTCGCGATGATATACCAGACCGCGAGGAAAAAGGGCGAATCGTCGGGGCAACTGGCGGCGTAAAGCGTGGCGGCGAGACCAGAGGCCGCGAAAGCCGCAACGGCGCCGGCGCGGCGCGGATCGTCCGGCGCGCCATGTTTCAGCGCCACGAACAGCCCGGCCAGCGGCGCCAGCGCCATCAGCGGGATCATGGTCAGGCAATGGACCGCATTGTGGCCGATCATCCGCGCCATCCATTGCGCCGAGGGCACGGTGGCCATTTCAACCAGACAGGCGCCCAGGATCAGGGCCGGGGCCAGCAAGACGGCGAACCGCGCCGCGCCAGGATGGGCGCCGGGCCGCGCCAGCCGCCAGGCCAGCAGCAGGCCGGTCGAGGCCATGGCGAGGGTGAAGACGAATTTGAACAGGAAACGCGGCTGGTCCAGCGAGGCGTAGAACGTATCGCGCATGCCGAGGAAGGTGAAGAAGAACAGCGCCGAGACGATGAAGCCCAAAGCGAGGTCGAGCGCGAAGGTCCGGCCCATCGGCGCGGCTTTCGTGTCATTGTCCGCCGCGAGGGCGGTGATGAGATCCTCGGTCTTCATCGTCGTCAATCGTTCAGCTTTCGATAGAGCGCCGCGAGCGCTTTCAGTCCGCGATGCACCGAGACGCGCAGGGCGCCCTCGGTGACCCCCAGATGTCCGGCCGCCTCGCGCAGGCTTTCGCCCCGGATCGAGACAGCCTCGATGGCCTCGCGCTGTTTTGCGCTGAGCTGGTCCAGCAGGCGCAACGCGTCCTGCCGATCCAGTTCGCGCTCGACCGCCTCGGTCTCGGCGGGCGCGGACAAAACATCCTCGAAATCGGCGATGTCCGTCTCCGCCCGGCGTCCGCGCCGGCGCAGGGCGTCGATCACCTTGTTGCGCGCGATCGCCGCCAGCCAGGGCGTCAGCGGCTGGCCCGGATCCCAGGTGTGACGCTTGAGATGTATCGCCAGCAGGGTCTCCTGCACCGCATCCTCCGCCTCGCTCGCCGACAGGCCGGCGCGCGCGCTGGCCCGGCGGCACAGATTGCGCAGATAAGGCAACA
>NZ_JAYSBG010000393.1:0-3108 GCF_041915505.1 Rhodoblastus sp.
CAGAAACCGCGATCTTTATTCGCCCGGCGTAACGCCTTGGAAATTTCTCCCGTCGAGAATGATGTCAGCCGCCCCCGCGCCGTGGGCGCGCCGGTTGGGGATTTCGAATGGAGCGCGACGCATCTCGGCGCCCGGAGGGACGCGCCAAACCATTCGGCCTGCTGGCGCGGTTCGGGCGTAGCCGCGGCGGCGTGACGGCGGTCGAATTCGCCATGGTCGCGGTTCCTTTCCTCGGCCTGCTTTGCGCGATCTTCGAGACGGCCTTCGTCTTTTTCGCCCAGGCGTCCTTCGACAACGCGGTCAATAATGTGGCGCGGCAGGTGCTGGTCAATGCCTTCGCCTCCAACGCGACCCAGACCACCGCTTCCTTCAAGACCACGACCTTCTGTCCGGCGCTGCCGTCCTTCATCAAATGCGCCAATGTCACGCTGAACGTCCAGTCCTTCGATCCGAGCACGACCAATTTCGCATCGGTGGCCTCGTCGATCGGCAAGAGCTGGTACAACAACCAGGCGGCCAATGTGAATCTGGGGGCGAGAGGCTGGATCGTCCTGTTTCAGGCCTTCTATCCCATGCCGGTCTATCTGTCCGTCCTTACCGTCAGCGGGCCGACCAATACTGGCGTGGCCAATTTCTATGGGCAGGCGTCGGGCTCGGTCTACACCAATCCGAACGGGTCGGGCTTCGTCCACGCCATCTTTTCAACCGTCGTTTTCAGGAACGAGCCATGACCCGGCGCGGCGCGCCTTTTCGTAATGGATTTCGCCTGGGCGTGGCGCGGCTGAAACACGCCGCGCGCCGGTTGCGGCGCGGGCGGTCGGGCATAGCGGCGGTCGAATTCGCCCTGATCCTGCCGATGATGCTGACGCTCTATCTGGGCTGCGTCGTGTTGGCGCAGGGGCTCGAAGCCAGCCGCAAGACGCAGCTTCTGTCCCGCACCCTGGCGGATCTGACGTCGCAGACCCAGCCGACCGGCGCCCAGACCAGCCCGACCCTGACTGACTCCGATTTCGTGAATTTCTTCAGCGCCTGGGCGGCGGTGCTTTATCCCTTCGTCAACGCCGGCTCGCCGAACATGACCATTTCGCAGGTCGTGTTCGACAATCTGTCCAGCGGCAGTTCGCAATGCTGCGTCGCCAAAGTGGTGTGGAGCGTCAGGTCCGGCCCGAATCCGGTGCTGCGGCAATGCGGGACGCTGCAGCAATCGGCGAATGGCGTGAATAGTCCGACCACGATGCCGGTCGGCCTTTATCCGCCGACCGTCGCCACCGGCAATACGACAGACAGTTTCATCATCATCGCCGATGTGAACTATACTTATGCGCCGTCGTTCGGCTTCGGCATGTTCGCCTGGAACCAGACGCCCAATGGCGGCGCCGGCTACAAGATCAGCCAGACGACCTATATGGCGCCGCGCAATGGCGCGGCCTCCCAGATCCAGTGGACGCCGGGCGGAACGATCTCATCCGCGAATTATGTGACCTGTACGCCCAATATGCCGTGATTCAAGCGCGCGGATGGGGGTGATGCAGCGGGCCGTCGGCCGGCTCAGGCCGCCCGGCCGTCGTCGACCGCTTCGAACTGGTCGTCCGGGACGCCCCAGACGACGAGCTGCGGCCCGAATTGCACGTCGAGCCGATGGGTCGCGTCTGACGCACGCAACAGGCGATAGCTGCAGATCACGGCGCCCAACGCCCCGGGTGGGAGGTCCAACCGCTGTTTCAGCGGGGACGCGGCCTTCAGGCGAACTTTCTGACCAGCGCGCATCATGGCTTCCTTGCGGATCTCGTTTCCTGTGGCGGAGACGGATCCCATTGCATCGAGCCTGCCCGCGTGAGCAAGGATTGACTGGATTGATCATATTGCCGCAGCGCAACATCGCAAGCAAAATCAGCACGATTTTCGTGAATATGTACTTTTTAAGGACGAAAAATCGCTTCCGCGACGAGGCGCCGGATCAGGGGAACGATTTCGTCCTCGAACCAGGGATGATTTTTCAGCCAGGCGCTGTTGCGCCACGACGGATGCGGCAGCAGCAGCAGGCGGGGCTTGCGGTCGAGCGCGGCGGCGCTGAGCCGCACGGCTTCGGCCAGCGGCGCGCTTTTCGGCAGGGCCAGGCCGAGACGCGCGCTGTGATAGTTTTGGGCCGCGCGGCCAAGCGCGAGGATCGTCTCGATCCGCGGCGTCAGGCTGAATAATTCGTCGTGCCAGCGCGCGCGGCATTCGCGGCGCGGCGGCAGGTCGCCGCCCTTGGAATCGTGGCCGGGAAAGCAGAAACCCATGGCCGCGACGGCGATTCGGGACGTATCGAAGAAGGTTTCGCGCGAAACCCCCATCCACTGGCGCAGCCTGTCGCCGGAAGGATCGTCGAAGGGCAGGCCCGAGGCGTGGACGCGCACGCCCGGCGCCTGACCGGCGATCAGCAGCCGGGCGGTGGCGGAGACGCGCAGGACCGGGCGCGGCTCATGCGGCAGAGGCGGGCCGTCGGGCTTCTCCACGCAAATGCGGCAGGTTTTTATGCGCGCGACCAAAGCGGCGAGCGCCGCCGCATCCGCCACGTCAGGCGCCATATCAGGCCTTTGCGCTCGGCCGCGCCGAAACCTCGGCGCGCCAGCGCGCGAGATGGACGAGGTCGTCCGGCAAGGCGATCCGCGCCGGCCGCGTGAAATCCACCGCCACCAAGGCCGTGATATCGGCGATGCTGAAGGTCTCGCCGGCGATAAAGCGGCGCGTCGCCAGTTCGGAATCGAGGAATCGCGCAAAGGCGAGGGCGCGCGCCTTGTTCGGCTCGACGAGCTGCGGAATCTGCGGCTTTTCCATCTCGATCATGGCCGGATGGCTGTGACGGAAGGCAAGGGCGACCGGAAAGAAGAATTCCAGTTCGACGCGCCGCTGCCACATTTCCACCCGCGCCTTGTCCAGCGGGTCGCGGCCGAAGAGAGGCGGCTCGGGCTGCATTTCCTCGAAATAGCGGCAGATCGCGATGGATTCGGCGATGATCTCGCCGCAATCGAGTTCGAGCGCCGGAATGCGCCGCAGCGGATTGACCGCCGCGAAGGCGGGCGTCATCTGCTCCATTTTGGCGAGATCGACCGTTTCGGTGGGAAG
>NZ_JAYSBG010000394.1:0-3107 GCF_041915505.1 Rhodoblastus sp.
AGATCAAGCTGACCTTCGACACCCGCGAGGAGGCCGTGGCTTATTGCGAGCGCAACGGCATCGCCTATCGCGTCGAGGAGCCGCAGGAGCTCAAGCGCCGCATCGTGTCCTATTCGGATAATTTCCGTAACAACCGCCTGGCGCCCTGGACCCATTGACGGTTCGGGATCGGTCGGGCGACGGGGCCCCGTAGCTCAGCTGGATAGAGCAGCCGCCTTCTAAGCGGCAGGCCGCTGGTTCGAATCCAGCCGGGGTCGCCATTTTCGCGTCTGTTTGAAAAGAGGATGAGTCCCGCATGGAAGCGGTGAAGGCTGCCGCGTCCGACTCCTGGCGCGATCTGGTCGCGCATTGCCGCCGTCCGCCCACGCCCGTCGTCCTGCTCTGGCCGCTCTGGCTGGCGCTCGCGAGCCTGGCCCTGTCGGTTCTGCTCTTCGTCGGCGCTTTTGCCGACATCGCCGTCGCCCGCGCCGCCGCGAAGCTTGATCCGGGCGTGGTGATCTTTTTCGATCATGTCACCCAGATCGGCAAATCGAACTGGCTGTTCGCCTTGTCGATCCTGACGATCCTCTACGGCCTTTACCGCCGCGAGCGCGCGAATGCGGCGCGTTGGCGCGCGGCCTGGGGCGTGGTCGCCTCGCGCGGGCTTTATTTCTTCTCGGTCATGGCCTTTTCGGGCCTCGCCGCGCAGGTGGTCAAACATATCGTCGGCCGCGCCCGCCCCAGACTGATCGACGTCGCGGGACCGGCCCATTTCGATCTGTTCTCGCTGCAATCGGTGCTGGCGAGCTTTCCCTCCGGCCATACCACCACCATGTTCGCGACCTTCGGCGCGCTCGCCCTGTTGTCGCCGCGCCTTGGCCCGTGGTTCCTGCTGCTGGCGATCCCGGTCGCCGCGTCGCGGATCATCGTCGGCGCGCATTATCCGGCCGACGTTTGTGGCGGAATCGCCTTCGGCCTCGCCTCGGCGCTGATCGTGGCGCGGGTTTTCGCGCGGCGGCGGATCGCCTTCACCCTCGCGCCCGAGGCGCTGCTGCCGAAACCGCGTGGCGTCGACCTGCTCGCGAAGACCCTGCTGAACCGCGCTCAGCCCTGAGCGCGCAGCCGCGCGAAACCCTTGTCGAGATCGGCCTTGAGGTCCTCGATGTCTTCGAGTCCGACCGAGAAGCGCAGGGCCGGTCCTTCCGGATTCCATACGGTCGCGGTGCGATAGGCGCGGCAGTCGAAGGGAATGACCAGGCTTTCATAGCCGCCCCAGCTGTAGCCGAGGCCGAACAATTCCAACCCGTCGAGCAGCGCGGCGATTGCGGCTTTCGAGGCCGGTTTGAGAATGACCGAGAACAGGCCCGACGAGCCGGAAAAATCGCGCTTCCAGATCGCGTGACCGGGGTCGTCCGGCAAGGCCGGATGCAGCACGCGCGATACTTCCGGCCGCTGGCTGAGCCAGCGCGCCAGAGCAAGCCCCTGCCGCTCCGCCTCGCGCAGGCGCAGATCCATGCTGCGCAAGCCGCGTAGCGCCAGAAAGACATCCTCCGGCCCGGCGCACATGGCGAAATAATTGAAGGTCTGGCGCAGGGGCTTGATCCATTGCTCATTGGCCGAAACCAGCCCGAGCAGCAGGTCGGAATGGCCGGAGAGATATTTGGTGCCGGCCTCGACCGCCAGATCGACGCCGCGCTCATGCGGCGGGAAGAACAAAGGCGTCGCCCAGGTATTGTCCATCACCACGCAGGCGTCATGCCGGTGCGCGACCTCGGCGATGGCGGGAATGTCCTGTATCTCGAAACTCTGCGAGCCGGGCGCCTCGACCAGCACCGCTTTGGTGTTGGGCCGCATCAAAGCTTCGATCCCGGCCCCGATCAACGGATCGTAATAGGTCGTCTCGATCCCCATGCGGCTGAGGAAGCCGTTGCAGAACGTGCGGGTCGGTTGATAGGCGGAATCGGTGACGAGCAGATGGTCGCCGGCTTTCAACGCCGCGAGCAGGGCGACGGAAATGGCGGCGAGACCGGATGGGGTGAGAACGGTTCCGGCCGCGCCGGCGACTTCGGACCATGCTCTTTCCAGCGCCTCGGTGGTGGGCGTGCCGTGGGTGCCGTAAGTAAAGCGCTTGGTGTGGCGCGCCTCCAGTTCGGCCATGGTCGGCTGCAACACGGTCGAGCCGCGATAGATCGGCGTATTGACGAAGCCGAATTGCTCCGAAGGGTCGCGCCCCGCGTGAACGAGTTTTGTGCGCGCGCGCATGTCCTTGCGCGATTGCGGGGTCGATTTGGTCATTCCGGCGGCCTTTCTGTTACGTCATCGGCGCTTGAAAAGCGCCGATGACGTCCGCGCCGACTGGCGCGGCGGCCGCTGATGCGGCCGGGCGCCCCTGTTTCCGACTTGGCGGAAACAGGGGCCAATGGTGTCGACGCGATTTTTGGCGGGCGCGCAAGGCCGCCGTCAAGGGCGAAACGGCGCCGCCCATGCCTTGTTAAGGGCTCAATTCTTGTTCAGTCCTCACGTCAGCGGCGTTGCCGGAAAGGAGAATCCGCATGATGAAATTGGCGTTCATCGGCGTTGGTTTGTGGCTGGCGGCGTCGCCGGCGCAGGCGCAAAACCCCATTCTCGCCTTCAAGATCAAGGCGGCCTGCGAGAAAGACGCGGCGGCGCTTTGCCCCGATGTCAAACCCGGCGGCGGGCGGGTTCTCGCCTGTCTGCAAACGAAACAGGACAAGCTCAGTCCCGCCTGTCGAGAGATTTTGCCGGAAGCGGCGCGTATGAAGGACGAGGCCGAAAAGTCAGGCAAATTGCCAAATTAACCTGGCTTGACCCGGAGGCGGGCCGCCGACGATACTTGCGTGACATGAAGCGGAGCGCGGGAATGAGGCGGGTCTTACGCGGCGGCGCGCTGATCGGCTTTTTCATGGCCCTGCTAGGCCACACCGTCCGCGCCGATACGCTCGACGAGGTCCGGCGGCGCGGGGCTTTGATCTGCGGCGTGAATGTCGGGCTCGCCGGCTTTGGCCTGCCCGACGACCGCGGCGAATGGCGCGGCTTCGACATTGATTATTGCCGCGCGGTGGCGGCGGCGATCTTCGACGATCCCAACAAGGTCAAATTCATCCCGC
>NZ_JAYSBG010000395.1:0-3082 GCF_041915505.1 Rhodoblastus sp.
CTTCAACAAGCTCAAGCACTTGCGCGGCATCGCTACCCGCTACGACAAGAATCCGCTCAACTTCCTCGCCGCCATCAAACTCGCGGCGGCGCGCATCTGGATCAAATCGTTATGAGTCTGCGGCCTAATGAAGTCGGCGTCTGTGGCTCGCGGGGTGTTTCGACGATCTTCCCGGCGTGGCGGTCCTTCCAAAGCTGGATACATTCTGCCCGTGTGTGCAGGAAGCCGATCGCAACGCGTTCATAGGCCCTGGAGGAGGGGTCAAGGCGAAGGCCGCGCGCTCCTAAATAGGAATCCATCGTGTCCCGATTGGCCGGGGACAGGGCGCGTCCGCGCGCTATCCCATCGGCCGCGAACTGTTCGATGTCCTGGAGGACCTCGGTGAGGAGGTTATATTGATGGTCGGGCAGACCATTGTCCTGGCCGCCAAGCCCGCGAAGCCGGATTTGTTCGTCCGACCAGAGGAGATGCCTGCGATAGCCAGCAAGGATCGCCGCGATCTCGGCCTCGCTGAGCTCAACGCGCGTCTGGGGCTGCGGCGGTTTGGCCGCTAGCTGGGCCTCGGCCTTGGCGAATTCGCGCTCCCAGAACAGGTTGCGTTCGGCGGCCTTGCGCCGCGCGACCTTGGGGTCGCGCTCGCCGAGGCTTTCGCGAATGACCTTTTGGCCCAAGATCGCCTGGATCTTGGCTGGCACGCGCCGCCTGAAATAATAGACGGCGCCACGGCGCACGATATTGCTCACGAGACTCATGTCCGAAACACACCGCTGGGTCACAGTTAAGGCCGCAAACCAGCTGTCGTTCCAGCAGTTTAAGGAAAATCAAGGTCTCGAGGCAAGGGTGGCGGAGAGGGAGGGATTCGAACCCCCGATACGGTTGCCCGTATGCCGCATTTCGAGTGCGGTGCTTTCAACCACTCAGCCACCTCTCCAATCCAAGGTGCGACGGCGGGCTCAAATCGCCCAACCGGTGGTGAGGCGGCGCAATAACAGGCCATGCGTCGGCGCGCAAGCGGCTTGGCCAAGAAAGTGGCGCGCCCGGAGGAAAATCCTGTAAGCTTTGTTCCGGGCGCAATCCAGGCTTGACATTGTGGGCGCTGCCGCATAGGAAACCCAACGGTTTGTCGTGGCCGAACGCCGCGACATTTGCGTTTTTCGGACCCCGCGCCGGATTTCGCCCGTAACCGGACCCGCCGGCCCCGCCCTCAAGGCTACGCCCAAAGGTCCATCCACCCGGTTCCACTGCAAAGAAGCCGGCCGCGCCTCGGGCGCAGCGTCGGATCGAACACGAGGAAAAACGATGTTCGCAGTCATTAAAGCCGGCGGCAAGCAATATCGCGTCGCCGCCGAAGAGCAGATCACCGTCATGTCGCTGGCTGGCGAAGCCGGCGAAGTCGTGACCTTTTCCGACGTTCTCCTGGTCGAGAAGGACGGCGCCGCCCAGATCGGCGCGCCTTTCGTGGCCGGCGCCTCCGTCAAGGGCGAGATCGTCGAGCAGTCCCGCGGCCCGAAGGTCATTTCCTTCAAGAAGCGCCGCCGCAAGAATTCCAAGCGCAAGCGCGGTCATCGTCAGGATCTGACGATCGTTCGCATCACCGAAGTCGTCGCCTGATCGGCTCGCGCTTCCTTCATTGACGAGAGCGCCGCTCCAGCAGCGGCCAGAGACAAGAATTTCGGAGCAGGAATATGGCTCACAAAAAGGCAGGCGGTTCGTCCCGCAACGGGCGCGACTCGGAAGGTCGGCGCCTTGGCGTGAAGAAGTTCGGCGGCGAAAGCGTCGTCCCGGGCAACATTATCGTGCGTCAACGCGGCACCAAATGGCATGCCGGCGCCAATGTCGGCATGGGCAAGGATCACACCCTGTTCGCGCTCGTAGACGGCAAGGTGTTGTTCAAGACCCAGGGCTCCCGTTCGGTCATTACCGTAACGCCAGCCCCGGCGGCGGAAGCCGCGGAATAAGGAAGGTCGCGATTTCCGGGGCCTTCAGGGCGCAAGCCCCCCGAGTGGTCCCGAAATCGAGCCTTTTGGCATCCGGCCGGCGATCCGGCGAGACGACAAAAGACCACGGTCCAGCACGAAGAAGGTCACATTCTTCAGGCAGGATTCGAATCCGGAACCAATAGCTCAGGGGAAACGGCGCCGTTTCCCCTTTTGCTTTTTGACCGGAGCCTATTCATGTTTCCCGAACTCGCTCGCGACGATGTCTTCCGGCTCGAAACGCGGCGGCTGTGGCTGCGCTGGCCGCGCGAGACCGATGCGCCCGCAATCGCCGCCTTGGCCGGCGATTGGGACGTCGCCCGCATGACGGCCTTGATTCCACATCCCTATGAGCTTGAGGACGCCGAACGCTTCATCCTGGCGGCGCGCGCCGGCAATGCGCTGGGCTCGGCCTCGCGTCTCGCGCTGACGCTCAAGACCTTCCCGCGCAAATTCGTCGGCGTGGTCGGCGTCGAGGCGAGCGACCACGGGCCATTGCTCGGCTTCTGGCTGGGCCAGCCCTATTGGGGCGCCGGCCTGATGAGCGAGGCGGTCGAGGCCGTGACGGACGCCTTTTTCCGGGTGACCGAGGGCGACGCGTTGACGGCGCTGCTGCTGCCGGAAAACGCGGCCTCGCGCGTCGTTCTGGAGAAGAGCGGCTTCGTCGAGGACGGGCGGCTCGAATCCGGCCCCGGCCGCCATGCCGACAGCCCGGTGACGCGCTTCGTGCTGCGCCGCCGCGACTGGGCGAGCTTCGCCGGCGCCGGCTTGCGGGCCGGGCTCGCCTCCGATACAGCCTTATCCTGAGAAGCAAGGCCTAACCCACTATGCGCGGCCCGCGAATTTCGCGCGGCCGCGCCGGATTCCAAGATGAAATTTCTCGATCAGGCCAAGATTTACGTTCGCTCGGGCGATGGCGGCGCAGGCTGCGTCTCATTTCGGCGCGAAAAATTCATTGAATTCGGCGGACCCGACGGCGGCGACGGCGGGCGCGGCGGCGATGTCGTGGCCGAATGCGTCTCCGGGCTGAACACGCTGATCGACTACCGCTATCAGCAGCATTTCAAGGCCAAGACCGGCATGCATGGCATGGGCAAGAACCGCGC
>NZ_JAYSBG010000396.1:0-3082 GCF_041915505.1 Rhodoblastus sp.
TCGCCCAGCACGGGAACCTGTCCGAGCGCCTGGCCCCAGTCGCCGGCGATATCGATCTGCTTGACCGGGCCGCGGAAGCCATGCGCCTCGTCGAAGCGCACCAGGCCGTCGGCCAGCGCCTTGCGGGCCATCAGCTGCATTTTCGGGTCGAGCGAGGCGCGCACCGACAGGCCGCCCTCATAGAGCTTCTTGTCGCCATAGCGGTCGTTCAACTCGCGGCGCACTTCCTCGGCAAAATAGCCGGCGGCGATCGAATTGGGCGACAGCGCGCGCGGATTGACCGTGAGCGGCTCGGCCTTGGCGGCGTCGCCGTCGGCGCGCGAGACATAGCCGTTCTCGACCATGCGCTCGATTACGTAATTGCGGCGGGCGATCGCGGCCTCGCGATTGCGAAAGGGGTTGTAATTGTTCGGCCCCTTGGGCAGCCCGGCGAGATAGGCGGTCTCGGCGAGGCTCAGCTCGTGGACCGATTTGTCGAAATAGTTCAGGGCGGCGGCGGCTATGCCGTAATTGCCGAGGCCGAGATAGATTTCGTTGAGATAGAGTTCGAGGATGCGCTCCTTGGAATAGGCCTGTTCGATGCGCATCGAGAGCAGGGCTTCCTTGATCTTGCGGTCGAAGGAGCGCTCATTGGTCAGGAGGAAGTTCTTGGCTACCTGTTGGGTGATGGTCGAGGCGCCCTGCATGTGCTTCGAGCCCTGCGCCAGCACCATGGCCGCGCGCACGACGCCCTCGGGGTCGATGCCGTGATGGGTGTAGAAATTCTTGTCTTCGGCCGAGATAAAGGCCTGTTTCACCAGATTGGGAATGGCGCTGGACGGCAGGTAAAGCCGGCGCTCATGCGCATATTCGGCGAGAATCGACCCGTCGCCGGCATGGACGCGGGTCATGACCGGCGGTTCGTAATTCTTGAGCTGAGTGTAATCCGGCAGGTCCTTGGAATAGACATAGACCAGCCCGCCCACCGCGAGCGCGCCGAGGACGAAAACGATCGCGCCCGTCGCGAAGAGAAAGCCGAGAAACCGGGCGATGAAACGCATTCAAAAAGCCTTTCGCACCTAACGAGACGCCATGAGGGACAGGCGAAAAAAATCGCGGAATCGTCGTGCCCGAGAGAACGTCTTGCCCCAGCGCCTATAGCACCCCGGCGGACCGCGAGCCACGCCAAATTTCCCGTCGATATGCGGCGGCGCGTCGGGGCGGTTCTGTCGGAAACCTTAGTTGCCGGTGCTTTGTGTCGCTTTGAGGGCGGCGTCGACCGGCGCGGCCGGCGCGTTTTCGAGCCGGCGGTTGGCGAAAAAGCCGTCGATCGCCTTCGCCGTCTGGTCGGTCGCCTTGTCGCGCCAGGCGGCCGAGGTCAGGTCCGCCACATCGGAGGGATTGGAGAGATAGCCAAGCTCCAGCAGGACCGAGGGCACGTCGGGCGCCTTGAGCACGACAAATCCGGCGGAGCGTCGGGGATTTTTGTTCAGCCGCGCCGCGACCTTGAAATATTCGGACAGAGAGCGGGCGAAGACATGGGAATAGGCGCGGGTTTCGCGGCGGGTCAGTTCGAACAGGATGTCATTGACGTCGCTGGCGTCTTCCTGCGCCTCCTCGCCGGCGGCGGAATCGGCCTTGTTCTCATGTTCGGCGACGCGGGCGGCTTCGGCGTCTGAGGCGCGGTCCGAGACGGTATAGACGGTCGCGCCCTGAACTTCGTCGCCATTTGAAGCCAGAGCGTCGGCATGGACCGAGACGAAGAGAGCGGCGTTGAGCCGGCGCGCGATGCGGACCCGCTCGCCGAGCGGCACGAAAACATCGTCCTCGCGGGTCAGAACCACGCGATAATGGTCGCCGGCGCGCAATTTGGCGGCGAGCGCCTTGGCGAAATCGAGCACCACGACTTTTTCAACCGCATGGTCCCGGCCCAGCGCGCCGGTGTCGACCCCGCCATGGCCCGGATCGATCACCACCACGGGTTTTTCCGGCGAGCCGGGCGGCGGCGCGACGGCGGCGGGCGCGTCCGGGGTTCGGACGGGGGACTGTTTTTCGGCCCCCGCGCGAGCGGCGGCCTTGAACGCAACATCCGTCGCCGGGGCGAGGACGAGGGTCAGTTCGGCGGCGCCTGGCGTCGGGGCGCAGCCAATCGAGGCGACGGCGGCGGGACCGGAGAGGTCGACCACGATGCGCGATTTTCCGGGCGCCAGCCGTCCGAAGCGGAAGGAGCTGATGAGGCCCGCGTCCAGGCTCGGCGGCGGCGGCTTTTGCGCCGCCGGCCGGTGGCGGCGCGGCTTTGATTCGGGCGCGGGGAGGCCCTCGTGCGGGTCGATCTGGAAATTGACTTCCGGCAGATCGACAATGGCGCGCGCCGGCGCGTCGAGCACATAGGCCTCGGCGGCGACGCAGGATTGCAGGGTGAAGGACAGTCGGCTGTCGCGGCCCCGGGCCTCGGCATGGGCGGCGATGGCGATCGGCGCGGCCGGCTGCGCCCATCCGCCGCCGAGCGTCAGCGGAGCGAGCAGGGCGGCGAGCGTCAGCGCGAGACGCCGCCGCCGGGACCGCTTGGGCGTTCCCGGACGGGCGAATCCTGGCTTACGTCTCAGCAAGGCCATGACGATCCCGGTGTCTCCTGCGCGGCGTGTCGCCGATTTTCAGCCTCGACTCAGATCATGAAATCGTTAACGGGTTTTTACCTTGATAAAACCTCGCGCCGGTCCCAGCTGTGGTAAAGGGGCAACAGACGTGGGAAACTTGCCAAAGCGGCGCCCCTTCGTCTAGAAAGAGAATGTTCCAGTTCGGGCGCGACGAGATTCGCGCCGGATCGAAGGGGTCAGGCTGTTCAGCCCCGGCGCGTCGCTCCAGCAGCGGAGAGGTTTCGCGCCGGTCAGGCTTTGCCAGGACCCGTTCGGCAGCCGTCTTGGACAGGGTCCGGCGATTTCGCGCCGGAGGATTGGTGAGAGATTTTGTCAGGGCTTGCAACTGAACTTCGGCGGCGCTTTATCGTCCGCGCGAAGGCCGTTCCGGGGGATCTGTCTGGCGCCGCGCAGCGCCGGGCTGCTGCTTTTGCCCCCGCGGCCGCCCTGTCGCCGTCCTCCAGCTT
>NZ_JAYSBG010000397.1:0-3054 GCF_041915505.1 Rhodoblastus sp.
CGCCATGGCCGCGATGGAGGTCTGCTGGGAGGCGCGGCTGCTCGCCAGTTTCGAGCGGCCGATCTATATCTGCATGGTGGCCAAGCCCCTGTCGGCCGACATGATGGTCGAGGCGCTGGATTGCGGCGCCGACGACGTGCTGCAACTGCCGCTTTCCGCCGACGAGCTCTACGCGCGCCTGCGCTCGGCCGAGCGCCTCAACCAGATGCAATTGCGGCTGGACGAAATGGCGACCCGCGACGGGCTGACCGGACTCTTCAACCGCCCGGCCTTTTTCGAGCGCGCGGTCCGGATGTGCCGCGAGGCGAAAGCCCCCCTCGCCGCGATCATGGTCGATATCGATCATTTCAAGGCGATCAACGATCGCTTCGGCCATGCCGCCGGCGATGAGGCCCTGCGCGCGGTCGCCCAATGCCTCGACGGCCGCGACGCCCTGGTCGGGCGGCTGGGCGGCGAGGAATTCGCTTTGCTGCTCGACAAGGGCGACCCCGACGAGGCCTGGGCCGCCGCCGAATTGCTGCGCCGCGAGATCGAGGCGCGTCCGGTCGACGTCGAGACGGCCGCGTTGAACGTCACCTGCAGTTTCGGCGTCGCCATCGGCGCGCCGGGCGACGATATCGACGATCTGCTGCGCCGCGCGGATTCCGCGCTTTACGTCGCCAAGCGCGCGGGCCGCAACCTGGTCGCCTTCTTCGATCCCGAGACGCCGGCGCTTCCCAATCAGCCGAACGCCATTGTGCGCCGCGGCGCGGACGAGAGCGTCCGCCCGCGCCGCCGCATCGCGAGCTGAGGCGAAAGCCGCCGAATCTTCCCGAAGTTTTGATCGCCCGGCGCGCGCGCCCAAGCGGCTGGCGCATGGCCTTAAACTATGCTCTTTGTCATCCGGTTGTTATTTAATTCGTCATATTCGAGGTCAGCTCTCCCCCGCTAAGGAAGTGACCATGACGTCCGCGTCGCAAACCCAGGCAGAACCGGCCATCGTCCGGCCCAATCTCGACCATCCCGCCGAAGCCAAGACCATCTGGGCCCTGATCGCCATCGGCGTCGCCGGCCTGCTCTACGCCGCGTGGTCGATCTATGCCGACGTCGGCCAATCGGCGTCCCAGAGCGCGAAGCTGTGGCCGTTCATCCTGCTCGGCGCCGCTTTGGTGATCGCCCTCGGCTTCGAATTCGTCAACGGCTTCCACGATACCGCCAACGCGGTCGCGACCGTCATCTATACCCATTCGCTGCCGGCGCCCTTCGCCGTGGCGTGGTCGGGCTTCTTCAACTTCCTCGGCGTGCTGACCTCCACCGGCGCCGTCGCCTTCGGCATCATCTCGCTGTTGCCGGTGGAGCTGATCCTGCAGGTCGGCTCCGACGCCGGCTTCGCCATGGTCTTCGCTTTGCTCATCGCGGCGATCATCTGGAACCTCGGCACCTGGTGGCTGGGCCTGCCGGCCTCGTCCTCGCATACGCTGATCGGTTCGATCATCGGCGTCGGCGTCACCAACGCCCTGATGCGCGGCCGCGACGGCACCTCGGGCGTCGATTGGGGCAAGGCCACCGAAATCGGCTACGCTTTGCTGCTCTCGCCTTTGGTCGGCTTCGCCTGCGCCTTCCTGCTGCTGTGGGTGATGAAGCTGCTCGTCCGCAAGCCCGAGCTCTATACTGCCCCGACCGGCGAGGCCAAGCCGCCGCTGTGGATCCGCGCTTTGCTGATCTTCACCTGCACCGGCGTGTCCTTCGCGCATGGCTCGAACGACGGCCAGAAGGGCATGGGCCTGATCATGCTGATCCTGATCGGCACCGTGCCGACAGCCTACGCCCTGAACCGCTCGCTGCCCGAGAGCCACATCCAGCAATTCATCCAGAATTCGACCGCCGCCTCCAAGGTCGTGGACGCCCATGCCGCCGGCTACAACATCATCGGCGACCCGCGCCCGATCGTCACCGCCTATATTTCGCGCCACGAGATCACCGGCGGCACCTTCCCGGCCCTGTCGCTGCTGATCAACGACATCGCCAACCAGGTGAAGTCCCACGGCTCGATCGCCGCCGTGCCGCTCGATCAGGTCGGCAACACCCGTAACGACATGTACCTGACCTCGGAAGCGATCCGCTTCCTGCTGAAGGACAAGGAAGCGGAGCTTTCCGCCTCCGACGTCTCGGCCCTCAAGGCCTACAAGAGCTCGGTCGACCAGGCGACCCGGTTCATTCCGACCTGGGTGAAGATCGTCGTCGCCATCGCGCTCGGCCTCGGCACGATGGTCGGCTGGAAGCGCATCGTCGTCACAGTCGGCGAGAAGATCGGCAAGTCCCACCTGACCTACGGCCAGGGCGCCTCGGCGGAACTGGTGGCGATGGGCACGATCTTTGCCGCCGACAATTTCGGCCTGCCGGTCTCGACCACCCACGTGCTGTCCTCGGGCGTCGCCGGCACGATGGCGGCGAATGGCTCCGGCCTGCAAATGAGCACCGTGCGCAATCTGGCGATGGCCTGGGTGCTGACCCTGCCGGTGGCCATGCTGCTGTCGGGCTCGCTCTACTGGCTGTTCCGCACCATCTTCTGAGACAGATCAATTCCAATGCAAAGGGCCCGCCGGCTTGCCGGCGGGCCCTGTTTTATTGTCCATCCGGGCCGATGGCGCCTCAGGTCACGACCGAGAGGAAAGCGTCGTTCATCTTCCGCTCGTAATAGAAGATGCCCTTGCCGACTTCGGTCTCGTCCCAGGTGCGGGTGGGGATGTCGGGATAATAGGTGTAGCCGCCCGCGAAGACCTCGTTGCGGTTGCCGGACGGATCGAAGAAATAGATCGTCTGGCCGCGGGTGATGCCGTGGCGCGTCGGACCGATATCGATCGAAATATCATAATGCGTGATGATATCCGCCGCATTGCCGACATCCGTCCAGTTTTCGAGATCGAAGGCCAGATGGTGCAGCTTGTTCGGCTCGGGATATTTCACGAAGGCGATGTCATGCGCCTTCATGCCGCAAGTGAGCCAGATCGCCAGCAGGCCGTCGGGCATGTCCACCCGCTCGGCGCAGCGGAAGTCGAGCACGCGGGTGAAGAA
>NZ_JAYSBG010000398.1:0-3051 GCF_041915505.1 Rhodoblastus sp.
TGCTCGTCGGCATTTTCACCATCGCCAGCCTGATCTCGATCGGCCTGCCGGTGCTCGAAGGCGACAAGCTGTCGGATCGGATGAAGCTGGTCGCCTCGGAGCGGGAGCGCATCCGCGCGCGCGAGCGCGAAAAGATGGTGAACCGCAACGCCGGCCGCCTGCGCCCGACGCCGAAGGCCTATATGAAGGACATCGTCGACAAGTTCAGCCTGTCGAAATGGCTGGGCGCCGACAACGCCAAGGCCAGACTGACCATGGCCGGTTTCCGCGGACCGCAAGCCGAGGTCGGCTTCCTGTTCTTCCGTCTCGTCACGCCCATCACCATGGCGCTTACCGCCGCGCTCTATGTCTTCGTGCTGATCAAGACCGACTGGACCTTCATGATGCGCCTGTCGATCGTGATGTGCACCGCCTATCTCGGCTTCAAGGGTCCGGAGCTCTATGTCTCCAACACCATTTCGAAGCGCCAGTTCAACATGAAGCGCGCCTTTCCCGACGCGCTCGACCTGCTGCTGATCTGCGTCGAATCCGGCATGTCGATCGAGCAGAGCTTTCGGCGCGTCAGCACGGAAATCGGCGTCCGCTCGGTTCCGCTCGCCGAGGAATTCACGCTGACCACCGCCGAATTGTCCTATCTGCCGGATCGCCGCACCGCCTATGATAATTTCTACAAGCGCACCGGCCTCGACGGCGTGAAGAACATCGTCACCTCGCTGGTTCAGGCGGAGAAATATGGCACGCCGCTCGGCACCGCCTTGCGCGTGGTGTCGCAGGAATCGCGCGACCAGCGCATGATGGAGGCCGAGAAGAAGGCCGCCTCGCTGCCGCCGAAACTCACCGTGCCGATGATCCTGTTCTTCCTGCCGGTGCTGTTCGCGGTCATCATGACGCCGGCCGCGATCCAGATCTCACACTCTTACTGAGGCGGCGGCGCTTTGCGCCGAAGCGGGGACTTGGCCCAACAAAAGAAAATCGGCGGCCTGCCGGAAAGCAGGCCGCCGATTTTCTTTTGCCGGGTCTGAAAAATCCGTCAGCGCGCGGCGGCGTCGACGCTCATCCGCTCCGTCTTGCGGGGCGCCGAAGCGGTCTGGATATCGCGCCAGGCGTTGGATTGCGAGATCATCTGGCGGATCGCCGTGACATTGTCGCGGGCCTGTTCCGGCGACAGATCGCGCGCGGAAACCTGCTCGGCTTCCGGGAACTTGCCCTGCAGGGCGAGCACCAGAGCGAGATTCTGCCTTTCGCGCATGTCCGAGCGCGGGCTCGCCGCCGCCTCGCGCAACACGCTTTCGGCCTGCGGCAGATTGCGGGACAAGGCGTAGGACAGGCCGAGATTGGAGAGAACCGATGGCTCGCCGGGGGCGAGCTTGAGCGCCGTTTCGTAATAATCCTGCGCGGCCTTGTGGTCGCCGAGCTGGTCGGCGATGGAGCCGCGCGTCGAAACCACCGACCAATTGGGATCATCCGGCGAATCGGCGCCTTCGAGCACGCTTTGCGCCTGCTGCAACTGGCCGGCGTCGGCCAGCGCCTTGCCATAGGCCGCCAGCACTTCGCGGTCGCGCGGATTCTTGATCGCGAGATTCTGCAACACCGCCGCCGCCTGGTCGTTGAGATCACGCGCCCGCAACGATTTCGCATAGGCCATGGCGATTTTCTTGTCGTCGGGATGGGCTTCGTAGCGCTGCCGCAACTGATCGGAAAAGGCCCGCAAATCCGCCGGCGCGTTGGATGCCGGCTTGCTCGGCGCGCCGAGCGAGCCCGTCACATCGTCCATGCTCACCGTCTTGCACCCGGAAAGGGCCAGCAGCGCGACGATGGCGACGCCGCCCAGCGCGCGCGGCTTCAAGAAAGCTCCACCCATGTCCCGCAACCCTCCGGCGACGCGGCCCGTCGCGCTTCTCTGCAAAGGAATATTTCGTTAACCCTAATAGAGCGTTAATAAATCAATAGAACGTTAACGCGCCGGACGGAGCGCCCTGCCATGTTTGACCTGCCTGCCCTGAAATTCGCGAGCCCCGGAGAAAAAAGCATCCCCGTCTGGCTGATCGAGGCCAAGCCCTTCGCCGCCGCGCTGAAGGCCGCCGAAAAGGCGCGCGGCCTGCCCGAGGGTCTCCCCAGGGATTTGCCGCCGGACGCCCTGCGATTCGCCGCCACGACCGGCTTCGAGGCCAAGACCGGCCGCCTGTTCTGGTTCGTCGCGGCGGAGGGCGCGCCGGGCGCCGTCTTTCTCGTCGACGCCGGCCCGAACGCCGATCCGTTCCAGATCGGCGCGCTCGCCAATCTGCTGCCGGCGGGCGTCTATCGCCTCGCCAACGCCCCGGCGCGGCCCGATCTCGCGGCTCTGGCCTTTCTACTCGGCGGCCATCGCTTCGCGCGTTACAAACAGCAGCGCGAGGCCGCGCATCTGGTCGCGCCGGAGGGAATCGACGCCGCCGAAATCGAGGCTGTCGCCAGCAGCGTCGCGCTCGCCCGCGACCTGATCGACACGCCCGCCAACGATCTCGGCCCCGACGAGCTGGAGGCCGCCATTCGCGCGGTCGGGGAACGATTCGGCGCCAAGGTCTCCGTCGTGCGCGGCGAAAAGCTTGAGAAGGATTTCCCGCTGATTCACGCCGTCGGCAAAAGCTCGCCACGCGCGCCGCGCCTGGTCGAGCTGCGCTGGAAGCCGAGACGCGCGCGCAAGCTGACCCTGGTCGGCAAGGGCGTCTGTTTCGATTCGGGCGGCCTCGACATCAAGCCGGACAGCGCCATGGCGCTGATGAAGAAGGATATGGGCGGCGCGGCGGCGGCGATCGCGGCCGCCGCCATGATCATGGCCGCGAATGTCGACGCCTCGCTGCGCCTGCTCGTTCCCATCGTCGAAAACTCGGTCTCGGGCGAGGCCTTCCGCCCCGGCGACGTCTATCGCTCGCGCAAGGGCCTTACCGTCGAGATCGGCAATACCGACGCCGAAGGCCGGCTCATCCTCGCCGACGCTTTGGCCTATGCCGACGACGACAAGCCGGAGCTGCTGGTCGATTTCGCGACCCTCACCGGCGCGGCCCGCGTGGC
>NZ_JAYSBG010000399.1:0-3038 GCF_041915505.1 Rhodoblastus sp.
TATGCAAAACCTCGCCGATGCTGACCGCCAATTTGCTTCTCCGTGTCTGCGCCCTCGTTTCCAGCGATGTCGGTTTCGTGGCCCTTTCGGCGCCACGAGATCAGATTCGCCGAGAGATTCTCGCGAATCCCTAATCATCGCCGGTCTTGCCGCATTTCCCCAACGTCTTCGCGTATTGCTGGAAAATGCCGCTATGAGTTCAAGGCTCAGCGAGGGATCGTGATGCCGAATGTCTGAGAGATGAGCACGACGTTGAGCAACAGCACCGCGCCGGCGCAGACCGCGGCGACGATTTGCGTCATCGGGCGGTTGGCGAAAGCGCCCATGACATCCGCGCGCCGCGTCAGGAGGAGCAGGGCAAACATCGGTATCGGCAGGGCGATGCTGAGCACGACCTGACTCATTACGAGCGCCTGCGTGGCATTGACGCCCCAGGCGACCAGCGCGAAAGCCGGCAGCATGGTGATCAGCCTGCGCGCCCAGGTAGGAATGCGAAAGCCGATAAAACCCTGCATGATCATCTGTCCCGCCATGGTGCCGACCGTCGAACTCGACACGCCCGAGGCGATCAGCGAAATCAGAAAGATGCCGCTGGCGCCGGCGCCCAGCAGAGGCGTCAATGTGTGATAGGCCGTCTCGATCTCCGCGACATCGCTGTAGCCGGCGTGAAAAGCGCTCGCCGCCATGATCACCATGGCCATGTTGACGAGGCCGGCGAAGGAGAGCGCGATGATCACTTCCCGGTTGGAAAAGCGTATCACCTGACGTCGCTCGGACTCGTTGCGGACCGGCGTGCGGCCCTGCGTGAGGCCGGAGTGAAGATAGAGGGCGTGCGGCATGATCGTCGCGCCGACAATGCCGACGGCGATGAACAGGGCCCCATCGTCGGCGAGCTGCGGAACGAAGGTGTGGAAACCCGCCTTCGCCCAGTCGACCGGCGCGATGAACATTTCGGCGAGGTAGCAAAGGCCGATCAAGGCGACCAACCCGCCAATGATCAGTTCAATCGGCCGGAAGCCGCGGTCCTCGAACATCAGGATGCCATAGGAGATGATCGCCGTGACGCCCATGCCGGCGATCAGCGGCATGTGGAACAGCAGCGAAAGCCCGATGGCCCCGCCCAGAAACTCCGCCAGATCGGTGGCCATGGCGGCGATTTCGCTGACGACCCACATGATCCAGACAATCGGCCGCGGAAAATGCGCGCGGCACAGCTCGGCGAGATTGTGGCCGGTGGCGATGCCCAGTTTGGCGGACAGGGCCTGAAACAGCATGGCGATCAGATTGGCGAGCGCGACGACCCAAAGCAGCCCATAGCCATATTTGGCCCCGGCCTGAATATTGGTCGCGAAATTGCCGGGGTCCATATAGGCGATGGACGCGATCAAGGCGGGGCCGGCAAAGGCCAGATAGGCGCTCGGGCCGCCGCCCCTTCCCGACAGAAGCTGGCGCGCTGCGAAGACGTTTCGTTCGGTCAAGGAAGCCGACTTCAGAGCAGTTTCGAATTCCATCGGAAAATCCGGGGTCTTTGCATTCATGGCTGGCGTTCGGCGCACCTGACCCAAGTCGCCAACAATGCTTTTATATTAAAAATCACATCTTCAATTGATAGTCTACAAGATCGTAATAGGCAGACATACACATTTCGTGCGTTATGTTATATTACAAATGTAACATGAAGATGGTTCTGTGTAATATTATGTTACACACCAAGCCATCGCTGCAAAGTAACAATGAAATTGAACCCAACCAGTTTGTGCGTCGCAGCAATTCAATTTTCCTGTAGCGAATATATAACATGGATGAGATCCATTGTTTCGTTATTTCTTCCTTTTTTGCTGGCATGAAGTTTGCCGCTCGATGCCGGGGTAGAGCCGACATCGGAGAGCGATCGAGGCCTTTACTCCCGACAGAACGACAACAGAAATCAAAAAGGGATGGACATGAAAATATTGCATGCAATCGCGCTGGCCGTCGCCCTGCTGGTCGCCCCTTGGGTCTATGTCAGCGTTGGCGTCCCCACGCTGCATCTCAACGCCTGGATTGGCTTCATCGCATGGGGCGCCTTCTTTGCCGCCGGCGGCGGCGTACAAGCGATCACCAAAGTCGGCGGCGCCGGACTGGCGGGAATTGGTTTGACCTTTCTGACCCTGCTCGCCGTGCAATATGCGGGTGGCGGATTGTGGCCGCTGGTCGCCTTCGTGACGATCCTCGCCTTCGTTCTCGTGGCGATGGCGGACGTTCCGGCGCTCGCCTTCACGCCTGCCGCTTTCCTGGGCGCGGCGAGTTTCTTCGGCTCACAAAGTCCGCTTGACGCTACCGCCTTGTATGTCGCTTTGACCTGGGTGGTCGGCTTGGGTCTGGGCTATGCTTCCGAGCGACTTGGGAAATTGATAGCCGGCGGCGCCGGGGTCGAGTCCAAGCTGTCGGAGGATCTGACGTAAGCTATAGCGTTTTCGAGCGAAGTGGGTGCCGGTTCGCGTAAAGAACCGCAGGTCCGCGAAGCGAATACGCGTCAAAACAAAAATCTAGATCGTTTCATTGTTTCCATGAAACAATGAAACGATCGAGGAAGCAAACGAGAAAGCTGATCGAATCGTTTCAACAATGTTGGAACGATCGGTCAGCCGATTCCGTCCACGGTTGCGACGCTGCGATGTGACCCGTCGCGAAATCAAATCGACCAGCGGGCGCAGCTTGACGGCCGGAGATCACCCCGAACGCAACGCGACGACATCCCGCGGTGAAAGCACGAGCCCGTCTTGGCGGCGGATTCACCAAATCACGCGCCTGAACCGCTGTTTGAAATCGATCTCGTTCAATTCCTCGCTGCAAGAAATCGAACGCGAGAATCGCATCCCCATCTGCGCGTCTCGTTATTCCGAGGCCGATATTTCTTCCAACAAAAAAATTCCGGATGCGCGCCAGCGCTTCCGGAACTCTTGACGGCGGAGCCGCTTTGTCAGATGGCGCGCGCGCTCATCTGCTGGGCGATATATTCGGCTTGGCGGATCGCCAGCGAGACGATCGTCAAAGTC
>NZ_JAYSBG010000400.1:0-3035 GCF_041915505.1 Rhodoblastus sp.
TCTTGCGACGAGCGGGCTTTAGCAAAAAACTATGACGATTAGATTATATCAATGCGAACGAAGTGTTTTTGATGGCCGTCTCGCGCTCTTATTATGTGTGAGCTATTTTGAAGGCTTGATCGCTTTTTATTACGGCCTTTTTGTGTAGAAAACAACAATTAAATTTGAACACATTGTTCCATCGTGAACTATTAACGATTGGGCGGCGCAAAATTTACTTGTGCAATTGCGAGCGCTATCCGTCATTCGAGCGCCGTCATTCCGCCGCCGCCATTTCGTCGGTTGATGCGTCGCCCAGCAGCGGGGCCAGCAGGTGGTCGGCGAGATGGCGCACGACCGGCGCGCAAAGGCCGTCACCGCATAATTTATAGGCGGCGCTGGCGCTTTTCGGCAGAAGATAGGAGTCGGGCAGGCCCATCAGCCGCGCCGTCTCGCGCGACGACAGCAGGCGCGTGCGAATGGTTCCGCCCTGGATCTCGATCAGCGTCTGCCGGGAACTGCCGCCGCCTGGCGTGCGCAGGCAACCCGCGACGCCGTCGAAGCGGACCTCGGCGCGCTGCCGTTTGATTCCGTTTTCGTCGAAACGGGTGCGGCGGTAGATTGTTCCCACCACGCGCCGGCCGTCGGCCTGAACCTCGGCGATCTTCTCGCGATGGGCCGGCGCCATCAAGGCGAGCAGCCGCGCATTGGCTTCCGCCGGACGCCAGGGCGCGTCGGCCGGCGCGTCTTCGAGCAGGTCGATCAGGTCGCGATTGCGGCGCGGCGGCTCCGGCAGGCGCCACCACACCCAATCGACCGCCAGACGTTCGGGCAAAGCGGCCTGGGCCGCGCGCAAAGCGGGCGAGGCCCAGAGCGGGTTCGGCTCCGCCGCTGTCAGGCCATGCGGGAAAGGCGGGTTTTTCTGCACGGCGACGAAAAACACGCGCGGCCGCGATTGCGGCGTGAACCAGCGCGCGTCGAGCGTCAGCGCGCCGGTGCGATAGCCGATCTCGTCCAGCGCGGCGACCACGGCGCAAAAATCGCGCTTGCCGTGGGAGGTCAGCACGCCGACGACATTTTCCAGCACGATGGCGCGCGGCGCGCGGCCTTCGTCGCGCAGGGCGCGCATCTTGTCGTGGAACAGCCAGAAGGCGCCGCTGCGCGTCTTCACGGCGTCGCCGGCCGCGCCCATGCCCCGGCCGGTCCCGGCGAGCGAAAGATCCTGACAGGGGAAGGAGGCCCAGGCGAGATCGGCCCGGCCGGGGAGGGCGTCCACGGAAAGCGCGCCGAGGTCGCCCTCGACGAAATCCCCGTCGCCCCAATTGGCGCGATAGGACGCCGCCTTGTCGGGATCGAGGTCATTGGCGAACAGGCAGGACCAATCCGCGCCGAGGCCAGCACGGGCCATGCCGCCGCCGGCGAAAAATTCATAGAAGGTCAGCGGGCGTCGGGACATCGGATGGCGCGAGCGAATCAGGATTTTTCATCAATTCACAGCCGAGACTCTTTCGCCAGCGCCGCCGGCGCGCCGTCCCCAGAAAGCGCCTCCGCGCGCCTCCGCCTGCAGCATCACGCATTCGAAAGCGCGGCGCTCGGCGGTGGCGCGTTTCTCGCCGCCGTCATATTCGATCAAAGCGGCGCGCTCTTCATAGAGGTCGCGCAGATCCTCCGGCAGCAGGTCGAGCAGGTCGCGCCACTCGGCCGGCAGGGGCCGGGCGTCGCCGGAATGAAGCTGAAGGGACGGGATTCGCGCCATCGGGCGGCTCTCACGCTGGTTTGTCTGTAAATGTTCTTACTTTGTTCTAAAACCAAAAGCAAGCAATGAAAGCGAGTCATGACATCTCAGTTTGAATTTCGAGATGGGGCGGGGAACCGTCCCGCGCCACAGGGTCGATCATGGTCGGATAAAGGTCAGCCCCCAGCGACCGACCGGCGTCAAACATCTCGCCGTTTCACCGGAACCGGCTGGAGGACTTGTGGCGACGCCAAGCTCTCACGCAGGCCGCAAGCCAAGGCCTTTGTCTGGCAAACGCACGAAGGCGCCCGCCGGCCGTGCGAATGAGCAGATAAATTTTGCCTGTTACGGTCAATCCACTCGTAAATTGATAGAGCGGCACAGTGTGATCTGCCCATAGTCTCTTATAGTCTTCATCTCCGATGGTTAGATCAAACGTCTTCAGGCCGGCCGAGATGCTCCACTCAATCAGGTTTTGCATGAGAAGGCGCCCGGGGGAATATCGCGCCCAATTGTCGGCGTCATAGCTCGGCAGGATCCAATAAAAGCGTCCCCGGAATACCATGCCGATATGCGCCGCCGCTACGGTTTCGCCAACACAGAGGGACGATGTCTGGATGAGGCCTGTTGATAAATTATTTTGCGCCAATGAGGTGTAGAACCTGTGCAGGCGCGGATTATCGAATAGGTCGCGGCAGCCCGTTTTCCAATACATACGCCTTTTCTGGCTGATCAATATAGAAATAATATTTGTTAAAGCCTCGTTCGCGTTACAAATACAAAAATGAACAGGCGCAATTCGTGAAAGCTGGCGCCATCGACGATCGCCGGTACGAAAAAACTTCTTGCTGCGGCGTTCCTTAAACGCGTCAAATGTGGCGCCAAGCGTGGCGATATGGGCATTGTGAACATGCTCGACGCCAGGCAGTGCGGCGAGAGGATTCGTCGCATCCTCAATCTTCAACGGCATCTTTTCAAAATCGATCACATCGACCGGAGGCAGTTGCTCCATCACGCGCGCCATGAGCCGGTCGAGGCCCGCTGCGCCCAGAGCCGCGGCGAACACCGTACGGACGATCGGGGCGTGATAATCGGTGGCGTCGCCGCCGAGGAACTTGAGGAGGGATAGGCCGAACCGCCTCTGAATCCCAAGAGGCAACAGCATCAGCGTATTTCCGCTCCTGTCGGCCACTTGAACGATATGAGGCTTGATTCCTTCCGCATCGCCAATCGTCGCTTGCCACGTGGAGAGCCATTCGAACGTCTGAAAGCCGTAGCACGCGCAATTCTCCTGGGCTTGCCGCCATATGTCCTCGACGTC